>JARRQM010000489.1:0-2543 GCA_037381765.1 Kineosporiaceae bacterium | reverse complement strand
CCCCCGCGGCGATCGGGCGCCCCTGGTCCGGCACCCGGCCGATCCGGGCCGGCAGGTGGGACATCCGGTGGGCGACGTCGGCCCAGGTGAGTTGGTCCGTGTCGACGAGGGCGGCCTGGACCACGGACAGCGCGGTCTCCAGCCCGGTCATCCCCATCGCCGCGGTGGCCCACTCGCATTCCTTGGACTCCACCGGGTGCGGGGCGTGGTCGGTGGCGACGATGTCGATCGTGCCGTCGGCGAGTGCCGCACGGACCGCGCGGACGTCTTCATCGGTGCGCAGCGGCGGGTTCACCTTGAACACCGGGTCGTAACTGCGCACCTGCTCGTCGGTGAGGTACAGGTGGTGCGGGGTGACCTCGGCGGTGACGTCGATCCCGCGGGCCTTGGCCCACCGGATGATCTCCACCGACCCGGCCGTGGACACGTGGCAGACGTGCAGCCGGGAGCCGACGTGTTCGGCGAGCAGCACGTCCCGGGCGATGATCGCCTCCTCCCCCACCGCGGGCCAGCCGTGCAGGCCGAGGTCGGCGGACACCTCGCCCTCATGCATCTGGGAGCCCTCGGTGAGCCGCGGGTCCTGGGCGTGCTGGGCGACCGCACCGCCGAACGCCTTGACGTACTCCAGGGCGCGGCGCATGAGCACGGCGTCGTGCACGCACATCCCGTCGTCGGAGAACACCCGCACCCGGGCGGCGGAGTCGGCCATCGCGCCGAGTTCGGCGAGCCGTTGGCCGCGCAACCCGACGGTGACCGCGCCGACCGGGCGGACGTCGACCCAGCCGGCCCGCCGGCCGAGCCGCCACACCTGCTCGACGACCCCGGCGGTGTCGGCGACCGGGTCGGTGTTCGCCATCGCGTGCACCGCGGTGAACCCGCCGTGCGCGGCGGCCCGGGTGCCGGATTCCACCGTCTCGGCGTCCTCCCGGCCCGGTTCGCGCAGGTGCGTGTGCAGGTCGACGAGTCCGGGCAGGAGGATCAGCCCGTCCGCGTCCAGTACCCGTGCCCCGGCGTGGGACAGGCCGGTGCCGGTCCCGGCGATGACCCCGTCGCGGACCAGGACGTCGGTCGGGGCACCGCCCAGCGGCCGTGCCCCGCGGATGAGCACGGGGCTGTTCCCGTCCACCCGGTCGTTCGTCCCGTCGTTCGTGCCGCCGCTCACGGCGCCATCCCTTCCTCACCGGCCAGTAACAGGTAGAGCACGGCCATCCGCACCGCGACGCCGTTGGACACCTGCTCGACGATGGTCGAGCGCGGGCCGTCCGCGGCATCCGCGGAGATCTCCAGCCCTCGTTTCATCGGCCCGGGGTGCATCACGATGGCCCGGTCGGGGAGCGCCGCGAGGCGGTGCCCGTCGAGTCCGTAACGTCGGGCGGGAAGTAGGCCGCGTTCATCCGTTCGGCCTGGACCCGGAGCATCATCACCGCGTCGGGGTCGCCGAACCCGCCGGCGAGCACCGCGTCGAGGTCGTAGGAGATCTCGCACGGCCAGGTGGTGGCCCCGACCGGGAGCAGGGTGGGCGGGGCGACGAGGACCACCCGGGCCCCGAGGGTGTGCAGGAGCAGCACGTTGGAGCGGGCTACCCGGCTGTGCAGGACGTCGCCGACGATGACGACGGTGTGCCCGGCCAGGTCGGCGCCCGGCGCGGGACCGTTCCCGCCGACGAGGTGGCGGCGCAGGGTGAAGGCGTCGAGCAGGGCCTGGGTGGGGTGCTCGTGGGTGCCGTCCCCGGCGTTGAGCACCGAGGAACGTACCCAGCCGGCGTGCGCGAGCCGGTGCGGGGCGCCGGAGGCCGGGTGCCGGATGACGACGGCGTCGGCACCCATCGCCTCCAGGGTGAGCGCGGTGTCCTTGAGGCTCTCCCCCTTGGAGACGCTGGACCCCTTCGCGCTGAAGTTGATCACGTCGGCGGACAACCGTTTCGCGGCGGCCTCGAAGGAGATCCGGGTACGCGTGGAATCCTCGTAGAAGAGGTTCACCACGGTCCGGCCGCGCAGCGTGGGCAGCTTCTTGATCTCCCGGCGCTGGGTTTCGGCCATCCGTTCGGCGGTGTCCAGGACCCCCACCGCGCCGTCCCGGTCGAGGTCGGCGGCGGAGAGCAGATGCCTCATCGCCGGCCCCCCTCGATCCGCACCTCGTCGACGCCGTCGACCTCGGCGACGGCCACCCGGACCCGCTCGTCCAGGGAGGTCGGCAGGTTCTTGCCGACGTGGTCGGCCCGGATCGGCAGCTGGCGGTGTCCCCGGTCGACGAGCACGGCCAGGCGTACGGCGCGGGGGCGGCCCAGGTCGGACAGGGCGTCGAGGGCGGCCCGGATGGTCCGGCCGGAGAAGAGCACATCGTCGACGAGGACCACGACCCGGTCGTCGATACCACCGTCCGGCAGGTTCGTCGCGGCGAGCGTGCGGGTCGGCTGACGGCGCAGATCGTCGCGGTACATCGTGACGTCGACGGAGCCGACCGGGATCTCGCGACCTTCGATCTCGGCGAGCCGCCCGGCCAGCCGCCGGGCGAGGGTGGCCCCGCGGGTCGGGATGCCGAGA
>JARRQM010000488.1:0-2532 GCA_037381765.1 Kineosporiaceae bacterium | reverse complement strand
AGCAATGGCCCCCCACAGGACCACACTGACCCAGCCACACCACCCCCACCCGTGGTTGCAGAGCAAAGCCCCCGCACCGGAGGTCAAGTCGCGACGGGCCGCACGCACACCACCCCAGCCCCACCAGTCAGGTCCGACTCCGCAGGGTCCGGAGCTGCCGAACCTGCCCCGGAGCCGGACCTGCCCCCGGTCCCACCCCGGGGTCCGGGCGCCCGCATGACCGCGCCCCGGCGGCTACCCGCACGGGCGACCAGGATCAGTCGGTGCCCGACTCCATCGCCGCGTCATCGACGAGACGGTCCGTTGGCTGCTCCAGCCCACCGCCCCCGCCGAGTTCGGCGATCGGTTCCGCCCCACCAGGTTCCAGGCTGCCGACGAGCTCGTACTGGCCCGGACCGAGCTGCCCCTTCCCCGCGTACTGCTCCAGCTTCTGCCGGGAATCGGCGATGTCGAGGTTGCGCATCGTGAGCTGACCGATCCGGTCCAGCGGCCCGAAGGCGGCGTCCTCGGTCCGTTCCATGGACAGCCGCTCCGGGTGATACGTGAGGTGCGGGCCGGACGTGTCGAGAACCGTGTAGTCCTCACCGCGCCTCAACCGCACCGTAACCTCCCCGGTGACGGCATTCCCGACCCAACGTTGCAGGCTCTCCCGGAGCATCAACGCCTGCGGGTCCAACCAGCGCCCCTCATACAGCAACCGCCCGAGCCGACGCCCGGAATCCCGATAGGTCGCGACCGTGTCCTCGTTATGGATGGCGTTGACCAGCCGCTCATACACGAGATGGAGCAGGGCCATCCCCGGGGCCTCGTAAATGCCGCGGGACTTCGCCTCGATGATCCGGTTCTCGATCTGGTCGGACATACCCAACCCGTGCCGCCCGCCGATCCGGTTCACCTCGTGGACGAGATCGACCGGGGAGGTGAACTCGGCACCGTTCACGGCGACCGGGCGGCCCTCGACGAACCGGACCGTCACCGTCTCGGCGGGAACGTCCACCGACTCATCCCAGAACCGGACCCCCATGATGGGGTCGACGAGATCCATCGGCTCGTTCAGATGCTCCAACTTCTTCGCCTCATGCGTGGCCCCCCAGATGTTCGCATCCGTCGAATACGCCTTCTCCACGCTCGCCCGATACGGCAGGTCGCGCGTACTCAGCCACTGCGACATCTCGGTGCGCCCACCGAGTTCGGAGACGAAATCCGGGTCCAGCCACGGCTTATAGATCCGCAGCTGCGGGTTGGCGAGCAGGCCGTAACGGTAGAACCGCTCGATGTCGTTGCCCTTGAACGTCGACCCGTCACCCCAGACGTCGACGCGATCCTCGCGCATCGCCTGAACGAGCAAAGTGCCGGTGACGGCACTCCAAAGCCCGCCCGGGGATCGACGCGATGTCGTCCTCGTCGTACTGGCCGAGATCGGCGGTGTAGGCGCAGGGAACGGCACCCTTCTCGCGCATCCAGGCCACCGCGACGGAGGTGTCCAACCCCCCCGAGAACGCGATACCGATCCGCTCGCCCGCAGGCAGGTTCACCAGGACTTTCGACACGCGAGCAGGCTAGTGCACGCCCGGCCCGGAACCGCCGGGGGTGCCTGTCACCGCCGTGGTGTCGCGCAGATCCGCGACAACCGCCTGCTCCCGGAGCAGGACCAGCTGGTCACGCGGGGGGCGCCCGGCGGCAGACCGGACCACCGCCCGCCGCCGGACGCGCTTCACGGCATACATGACGGCATCCGCGCGACGCAGCAGACCGTCCCCGGTATCACCCGGACGGCTCAACACCGCGCCGACACTCGCCCGGACCGGCACCTCCCGGCCCGCGACCCGCACCGGGGCCTCCACCGCAGCGCAAACCCGCCGCTCCACCTCGGCCAGAGCCGACGCGTCCACCACATCCCCGGCGACCACGACGAACTCGTCGCCACCCAGCCGGGCCGCCGTGTCGGTAGCCCGGAGCACCGAAGTCAACCGCCGCGCCACAGCGACCAGCACCGCGTCCCCGGCCTCGTGGCCGAGCCCATCATTGAGATCCTTGAACCCGTCGATATCGCAGAAAAGCACCCCGACAGGCAGCCCCGTGCCGTTCGAACGGTCCAAGGCCTGTTCCAGGCGCTCGGCCAGCAAGGTCCGGTTGGCCAATCCGGTCAACCCGTCATGGAGGGCGAGTCGGAGCAGCTGCTGATGCTCCAGCCGTCGGGACGTCATGTCCTCCACGTGGGCCAGCAGGTAGGCCCGACCGCCCAAGTCGACCCGGGCCGCAGTGGCCTGCAGCCACCTCGGTGCCCGCCCCGGAGACGCGACGGGCAGCTCCGCCCGGACCACCACCCGGGCCCCCGCCCCCACCTCGGTCAGCCCCTCCCGCCAGGCATCCGCCCCCGGATCGTCCGCAGCCCCCGCAAGATCGGTGAGACCCCCCGTTCCGGGATCGACACCGGAACCGGTGAGCAGACCCCGCAACGCCTCGTTCACATCGAGGAACCGACCGTCCGGGGCGCACAACGCCACCCCGACAGGAGCATGCTCGAACAAG
>JARRQM010000487.1:1562-2798 GCA_037381765.1 Kineosporiaceae bacterium | reverse complement strand
ATAACCGACCACGACCACGCACATGACCCCGGCTACCCACACGACCAGACGAACGAACACACCCCGGACAGATCTGACGACGATCACGACCGCGAGATCGTCCGCGACCGGTACGCGGCGGCCGCCCGGCAGACCACGCGCAACCTCCAGATGGCGGCCTCCGCGAACGTCGCGCCCGCCGCCACCTCGTGCTGCGGGCCGGCCAGGACCGCCACCACCACCATGACCGCCGACCCCATCACCCGGGACCTCTACGACGACGAGGCGGGCCGGGCCGTCGAGGGAGCTTTCGCCGCCTCGCTCGGCTGCGGCAACCCCACGGCCCTCATCGACCTGGAGCCGGGGCAGAACGTGCTCGATCTCGGGTCCGGCGGCGGGCGCGACGGGTTGCTGTCCGCGCGGCGGATCGCCCCCACCGGCACGGCCTACGGTCTCGACATGACCACCGAGATGCTGGAACTCGCCCGCCGCAACCAGGTCGAGGCGGGGGTGCGGAACGCGGAGTTCCTGCAGGGCACCATCGAGGACGTCCCCCTGCCGGACGGGGCGGTCGACGTGGTCATCTCCAACTGCGTGATCAACCTGGCCGCGGACAAGGATCCCGTACTGCGCGAGGCCTTCCGCGTGCTCGCCCCCGGCGGGCGGTTCGCCGTCTCCGACATCGTGGTCCTGCGGCCGCTGCCGGCCCCGGCGCAGCGGGTGGTGCAGCTGTGGACCGGGTGCATCGCCGGTGCGCTGCGCGACACCGAATACGTCGCCACGTTGACCGCGGCCGGGTTCGTCGACGCCACGGTCGAGATCACCCGCACCTTCACCCGGCAGGACGTGCTCGACGTCGTCTCGGAACTGCGCCCGGAGGACCTGCCCGCCGGGGTCGGCCTCGATACCGTCGTCGACGCGCTGGACGGCGCCATCGCGAGCGCCTTCATCCGGGCCGCCAAGCCCTGATGGGGCCGTCGGGGTCGCCCGGGCCGGCGGGATGGCCGGCCCCGCAGGTATCCGGCGCCCGGGCGCGCCCGACGGCACAGCGGGAGGCTCCCGGTGAACGGTCACGACCGCTCGCACGCCGTCCCGGGGAGTGTGATCGTGGGTCCGCCCCCGGGCCGGTCCTGCGGCGTGGGCGTCCTCGTGGGCGCGTTGTACGGTGACGCCCGCCCTGGGTGCGGTCCCAGAGCGCCGCGATCGTGTCTGATCACCGATGCCAGGTGGTGCCTGCCCAGGCCGTGGTTGCGGGCC
>JARRQM010000487.1:0-1523 GCA_037381765.1 Kineosporiaceae bacterium | reverse complement strand
GGCGTCCGGGGCGGGGACCCCACGAGCGCCGCCGCGACGGGCGGTCGGGGAGTGCAGCTGGATGGCGGAACTATCGGCGACGGAACGGTTCTACGGGGTGCACCTGGCGGATGAGGTCGTCGCCGCCGCAGCCGGGGAACAGCTGACCGACCGCGACGCGGAGGACTTGGTCGCGGCGCACCTGCAGGCGAACTACTCCTACTTCGGAGCGATCGACAAGACGCTCGCCGGGTTCGTCGTCCTTGACGACGAGGGGGACAACTACACCCTGTTCGACGCCCGAGGGCCCGGGACGGTCTGGTGGCAGGACCACGAGACCCGCGACGTCTCCCCATTGTTCGACACCCTGCAGGGCTGGCTCGATCGCGGCGGGGCGACCGACCGGGACACCGGGGCGGGGGTGGCCGCGACGGAGGACGACCCGGCGCCAGGTGGTCCGGCGACGGAAGGCGACCCGGCGACGGGGAACGACCCGGCCGGGCAGGCCACCGAACCGTCCAGCGCGGTACTGCTCGACCGGTACCAGTGGCTGGTGTGGCTGCTCGCCCAACCCATGCGGGACCGGGACGGGCGGGTGCTGCAGACCGACCGGGAACTGGCCGCGGGCGCGGCCGGGCGGCTGCGCCACGTGTGGCCCACGGACGCCGCAGCCACGGACACGCTGGCCACGGAGTTGCCGCTGCTCGCCCGCGACCCGCACCTGGCGCTCTACTGGCTGTTGCACACCGCCGTACTCGGGTGGCAGACGCCCCTGCAACAGGTCCGGGAGGCGCTCGACGCCGCCGCTCAGCCGGAACTCGTGCGGGCGTTCCTCGCCGCGTTCGGGAATCTGGAACGTTCCGGCGACGTCCCGGTCGTGCCGGGGTTCCGTACCCGCCGGGCGCTCCTGCTGCTCGACTCCGCCACCGACCGGGCCTCGATGCCCGCGGCGGCCCTGGCCGCCCTGGGGATCGCTCCCGAGGCATCCCCCATGCTCGTGGCCTACGCGGTGGCCGACGGGTTGGCGGACGGCAGGCTCGACGACGCCACGGTGGTCGAGGGGCTGGACGGGATCCCCGACTCCGCCGGGGTGCACGCGTTGCGGGCCGTTCTCGACCGGCGCGCCGGAGCCGGGCACAGTCCTCACGCCGACGCCTTCGCAGCCACCTTCGACCCGGCGGTGCCCGGTCCCGCCCGCGGTGGGGTCCCGGCGCCGTCCTGGGAGTTCGCCGGCACCCTTCTCCAACAGGTCCACCAACTGGTCGGCGACCCGGTTGCCCTCATCGGCGCCGCACGGTTCCTCTTCGACCACGACCCGTACCGGCCCGACACCCTGGACGTGGTGATCCGGGCCCGGGAACTGGCCGCACGGTCCGGGACCGAAGCCGCCGGGCTGCCCGATACCGCCCTGCTGCACCGCTACCGGGACTTGGGGGAGAGCGCGGGCGCGGTGTTCCGCGAGCTGCTGGAACGTCCCGAGGCCGAAGCCGAACTGCTGGCCGGGCTCAGCGACCGGGACGTGGCCCGGTCCCTGGCAGCGGTGT
>JARRQM010000486.1:0-2510 GCA_037381765.1 Kineosporiaceae bacterium | reverse complement strand
GCGGGTGTCGAGGACGTCCCGCATGTCCGGCTCGGGCAGCGGGCCGACCTCGTCGTGGTCGCCCCGGCGACCGCCGACCTGATCGCCCGTGCCGCGCACGGTCGGGCCGACGACCTGCTCACCGCCACCTTGCTCACCGCCCGCTGCCCGGTGCTGCTGGCCCCGGCCATGCACACGGAGATGTGGCAGCATTCGGCGACCCGGGACAACGTCGCGCTGTTGCGCGCCCGTGGGGTGCACGTCCTCGACCCGGACAGCGGCCGGCTCACCGGGGCCGACTCCGGGCCCGGCCGGCTCCCCGAGCCGGAGGCCATCGCCGCGGAGGCCGTCCGGTTGCTCCGGACCGATCCCGGCGGGGACCTCGCCGGTCTGCGCGTCGTGGTTTCCGCGGGGGGCACCCGGGAACCCCTCGACCCGGTGCGGTATCTCGGTAACCGTTCCTCCGGGCGGCAGGGGGTGGCGCTGGCCGCGACCGCGGCGGCCCGCGGCGCGCGGGTCCTGCTGGTCGCCGCGAACATCGAGGTACCGGTCCCGTCGGGGGTTGAGGTCACGACGGTCGGTACGGCCCGGGAACTGGCCGAGGCCGTGTTCGACGCGGCCCGCACCGCCGACGTCGTCGTGATGGCGGCTGCGGTTGCCGACTTCCGGCCGGCCGAGGTCGCCACGTACAAGATCAAGAAGCCGGATGTCGAGGATGACATCCGGTTCGGGCGGGACCCGGAGCAGAGCTCGGGTCAGGACCCGGGGCAGGGCCCCGGGGAGGTGGACGGGGCCGGTCCCGTCCTCCGGCTGGTCCGCAACCCTGACGTGCTCCGCGCCCTGGTCACCGCCCGGCGGCCGGGGCAGTTCCTGGTCGGTTTCGCCGCGGAGACCGGGGATGACGAGGCCGATGTGCTCACCCACGCACGGCGCAAGCGCGAGCGGAAGGGGTGCGACCTGCTGGTCGTCAACGACGTCTCCGGCGGGCGGGTGCGAACGCACCGAGGTGCTCCTGCTCGACGCCGACGGCGGGGTCGTCGCGGTTCCCTAGGGCAGCAAGGAACGGATCGCCGACCGGGTCTGGGACGCGGTACTCGCCCGGACGCCGGGACGACCTTCTGCGGTGCGTACCTCGCTAGAGTGAACCGACCCCACCGGGCGAGAACCGGTGGGAAGCCAGCAGCCGCTGCAGAACAGGGAGCCACGTGAGCCAGCGCCTCTTCACGTCCGAGTCCGTCACCGAAGGACACCCCGACAAGATCTGTGATCAGATCAGCGACTCCATCCTCGACGCCCTCCTCGTTGACGACCCCCGCAGCCGGGTCGCCGTGGAGACGATGGTCACCACCGGCCTCGTGCACGTCGCCGGTGAGGTCACCACCGCCAGTTACGCGGACATCCCCGGGATCGTCCGCCGGACCATCCTCGACATCGGCTACGACTCCTCGACGAAGGGGTTCGACGGGAACTCCTGCGGGGTCGAGGTGTCGATCGGCAGCCAGTCCCCGGATATCGCCCAGGGCGTCGACAAGGCCTACGAGACCCGTGTCGAGGCCGGTGCCGACCCGCTCGACCTGCAGGGGGCCGGGGACCAGGGCCTCATGTTCGGGTACGCCTGCGATGACACCCCCGAGCTGATGCCGCTGCCGATCTGGCTGGCGCACCGGCTCGCCCAGCGCCTCAGCGAGGTGCGCAAGTCCGGGGAGATGGGGTACCTGCGCCCGGACGGCAAGACCCAGGTGACCATCGCCTACGAGGGGGAGAAACCGGTCCGCCTGGACACCGTCGTCGTGTCCAGCCAGCACGCCGGGGAGATCGACCTCGACGGGACGCTGCAGCCGGATGTTGCGAAGAACGTGGTGCAGCCGGTCCTCGACGCCCTCGACATCGACTCCACGAACTACCGGCTGCTGGTCAACCCGACCGGTCGCTTCGAACTCGGTGGACCGATGGGGGATGCGGGGCTGACCGGACGCAAGATCATCGTCGACACCTACGGCGGGATGGCCCGGCACGGCGGCGGGGCGTTCTCCGGTAAGGACCCGTCGAAGGTGGACCGTTCCGCCGCGTACGCGATGCGCTGGGTGGCGAAGAACGTGGTTGCCGCGGGGCTCGCCGCCCGCTGCGAGGTGCAGGTCGCCTACGCGATCGGCAAGGCCCACCCGGTGGGTCTGTACGTCGAGTGCTTCGGTACCGAAACCGTTCCGCTGGACCGGATCCAGGCGGCCATCGACGAGGTCTTCGACCTGCGTCCGGCAGCGATCATCCGGGACCTCGACCTGCTCCGTCCGGTGTTCCGGCAGACCGCCGCCTACGGCCACTTCGGCCGCGAGCTGGACGGGATGACCTGGGAGCGCACCGACCGGGTGGACGCGCTGCGCGCGGCGGTCGGCTGAGCGCGGGCACCGACAGCGGGCCGCCGGCCCCCGGGGACGGCGGCCCGGTCGGTGCCGAGCAGCTCGAACTGCTCCGCCCGACGTCCCGCCGCCGGCGCCGCCGGCCCCCCGCCCTCGCCACGGACCTGCCGATCG
>JARRQM010000485.1:0-2814 GCA_037381765.1 Kineosporiaceae bacterium | reverse complement strand
GCCGCACACCGGGGTCAACCGGTGAGGTTGCGGCGCATGATCAGCCGGGGCATTTGCGAGGCGATCGCGTTGGTGGCGCCGATCAGCTCGACGCCGGCCCGCTGGAACATCGACCGGGACCCGTGTCCCGGGTCCGCGCCGTTCCGTGGTCTTCGGGTCCCGGGATCCGTTCCTCCGGGGGGTCGCCGGTGACCTGCATTTTTGCCTGGCCGTGTGGTACGGCCTAGGCTGTCCCGAATTGTGTCCACCGACCGGGGGGAGAGGTTGTGTCCGGAGGTCAACACCGAGCGGAGTCCGATAGACGTCGCCGTTCTCGCCTGTCGCGTTTCCCCGTGCACCTGCCACCCAAGATCGTTCGCCCGGTTGCCGGGTTCGGTGCGGTGCTGCTGGTCCTGCTCCTGGCCCTGACCGTTTGGCCGGGTGTCGGCGCGGTTCCCGATAAGGCCGCGGTCGCCGCGGCCGACGTCCAGTGGCGGAACGCGGCCCAGGCCGCTGCCGCTCTCCGTGACGTCGAGTCCCATCGGGCGGATCTGCGGGCCAGCCGGGACCGGACCACTTCCGTGGCGCCGACGACTCCGCCGGCGAAACCGGAGCCGGTCCCCTCCGTCGTCGGGAAAAGGTGGGTCACCACCAACGTCAACGTCCGGTCCGGTCCGTCGACCGCAGCTGACCGGATCGGCAGCCTCAAGGCCGTCACCCAGATCGGTATTACGGGTGTGACCAGGAGCGGCTGGAGTCAGGTGGTCTCCGGCGGGAAGGCCGGATGGGTCAAGTCGACGTACCTGTCCACGTCGAAACCGAAGGTCACGAGCGCCCCGTCCGGGGTATCGGATGCGCCGTGCCCGATCAGTTCCGGCATCGAGTCGGGGCTGACGTCGAATGCCCGTGCGGTGTACCGCTCGGTGTGTGCGGCCTTCCCGCACACGGTGTCCTCCTTCCTCGGTTACCGGGCCGGGGACAGTGGTGACCATGGCAGCGGCCGGGCCGTCGACATCATGGTGTCCGGTGACCCGGGCCGGGAGATCGCCCGCTACGTCCAGGCCCACGCCGGTCAGTTGGGTGTCACCTACGTGATCTACCAGCAGAAGATCTGGCTGGCGGGTAACCCGACCAGCCAGTGGAAACTCATGGAGGATCGCGGCAGCCCGACCGCCAACCACTACGACCACGTGCACGTCAGCGTCTCCTAGCCGGGGCCCGGCCGGTGTCTCCTAGCCGGGGACCCGGCCGGTCCGTCCCGGGGCTCGGTCCGGGGCTGGTCCGCGGATCCGGGACGGTACCCGCGCGTGTTCCGGGCAGTGGTGGCGTACCCGGGGCATAGTGGGATCATGCCGTTGCACCGGGGAACTCCCCACGCACTCCACCCGGACCACGACACCAACCCGTTCCTGGGGGAGGCAAACCCGGCCCTCGGCCTGCGGCTCCGCCCACCGCACCACCGGCTCGCCGACGATCCGGTCCCCGCCGATGACTTTCGTCACCACCTGGATGGAGCCGCAGGCCCGCGCCCTGATGGCCGAGTCGGTCGACAAGAACATGATCGACAAGGATGAGTACCCGCAGACCGCGGAACTGGAGCGCCGCTGCGTGGCGATCCTCGCCGACTTGTGGCACGCCCCGGACCCCACCGAGGCGGTCGGCTGCTCGACGACCGGGTCCAGCGAGGCCGCGATGCTGGCGGGGATGGCGTTGAAACGTCGCTGGGCGGCCCGCACCGGCGCCGACCCGTCCCGCCGGCCGAACCTGGTGATGGGGGCCAACGTCCAGGTGTGCTGGGAGAAGTTCTGCCGGTACTGGGAGGTCGAGCCGCGGTTGGTCCCGGTGGCCGGGGACCGGCTGGGCCTCGGTGCCGCCGAGGCCGCCGCGGCCTGCGACGAGAACACCATCGGGGTCGTCGCCGTGCTCGGGTCGACGTTCGACGGCCGGGACGAGCCGGTCGCCGAGATCGCCGCAGCCCTCGACGATCTCGCCGCGCGCACCGGCCTCGACGTGCCGCTGCACGTGGATGCGGCCTCCGGCGGGATGGTCGCCCCGTTCCTGGATACCGACTTGCGATGGGACTTCCGGCTACCCCGGGTGACCTCGATCAATACCTCCGGGCACAAGTACGGTCTGGTCTATCCCGGGGTCGGCTGGGCCCTGTGGCGGGATGCCGCAGCCCTGCCCGACGACCTCGTGTTCACCGTCGACTATCTCGGCGGGCAGATGCCGACGTTCGCGTTGAACTTCTCCCGTCCCGGCGCGGAGGTCGTCGCCCAGTACTACACGTTCTTCCGTCTCGGCCGGGACGGGTTCCGGGCGGTGCAGCAAGCCAGCCGGGAGGTGGCGACTTTCCTCTCCGGGCAGATCGCCGACATGCCCGAGTACCGGCTGATCACCCGGGGCGACGAACTTCCCGTCTTCGCGTTCACCACGACGGAGGCCGCCCGCGGCTGGGACGTCTACGCGGTCTCCCGCGCCTTGCGCGAACGGGGCTGGCAGGTGCCCGCGTACACGTTCCCGCCGGACCGGGAGGATCTCGCGGTGCTCCGGGTGGTGTGCCGCAACGGGTTCTCCCACGATCTCGCCGAGCTGTTCCTCGCCGACCTGCGTGCCGCTACCGCCGGTCTGGTGGCGTCGGCCCGCCCGGACGGTGCAACCCCGGCGGCGGCGGACGCGACCCCGGGGACGGCCCGGCCCGGGTTCCACCACTGACGCCGTGCCTCTCGGAGGCGACGGCGCCCTTCCTCGCCGCAGCGGGGACGCGGACAGGTCCGGGCAACACCCGCAGTTGGTGGAACTCGTTCCGGACGTCGTCCTGATGGCTTTCCGGAT
>JARRQM010000484.1:0-2560 GCA_037381765.1 Kineosporiaceae bacterium | reverse complement strand
CGCCCGACGGATCGCATACTGCTCCAGCCTCCACTCACCGGTGTGTCTCCGGAACCCCGACCACGTTCTCGGTGGCCGGTCCGGCGGTCGGTACGGTCATTCGGTGATGATCGGGGGCGGGGCGTCATTCTTCGCGCCCCAGATGTCGTCGTCGTCTTCGAGGAGCCAGGAGGTCCGTTCGCGTTCCTCCTCGCGGTCCTGGCGTCCGCCCCCCATGGGCATACCGCCCATCGTTCCGCCACGGCCGGACGCTCCAGCGCCGCCAGCACGACCAGCACCACCAGTGCCCGCAGCACCACGGGCGGTCCCCGTGCCGGAACCGGTCGCACCCCCGGTCCTGCTACCGATGCCCGTGGCGGAACCTGCACCGAAACCACCCGCTCCGAGGCCTCCGGCCCCGGCTCCGCTCCCCGCGCCGAACCCGGCTCCGGAACCGGATCCCAGCCCGGAACCCGAACCGAACCCACCGGAGCCAGAACCACCGAAGCCGCTTCCGAGCCCGGCCGTTCCTCCGGCCCCTGCCAGTCCCGATCCTGCCGTAGAGAACGGGTCGGTCAGCGCCCCCATACCTGACACCGGAACGCCTGATCCTCCACCGGCCGATGAGTTGGCGATCGACGGCACATCCGCGCCACCCCCGTCCGGAATCCTCCCGGGGCCGGGCACACCACCGCCACCGCCACCACCACCGCCACCGCCGCCACCGCCGCCCCCACCACCGGAATCCGGGGAGACCGGCTGCCAGCTGTTCGAGTCCGACCAGGCGAAGGTGGCCTGGACGGTGGGGGGCAGGGTGGTGACGGTCTCGTTGTAGCGGGTCATGAACCGGGCCAGATGTTCCTGGGCGGCCTGGTCGTCACGCGGGTCGCTGCCGAATGCCCGCCCGGCCAGGTAACCGCTGACGGCTCCGGCCGGTCCGGCCGTTGCCATACCGGCCTGCGCCAGGGGCCCGGAAGCGTCGTGGAAGAAACCCGTTCCCGGAACGTGCTCCTTGTACCAGGACGCGTATTGGGCGGCCTGCTGGGTCATTCGGGTCATGTGGATGCAGTCGTTGCCGAGCGCCGTCACCGTCGCCTGCGCGTACTGCACCTGTTGCTGGGCCAGCGTCGAGGAGGTCGAGGACCATGCCTCAGCCATCTCCACCCCGACCTGGCGCAGGTCGTCGGCGACCTGTCCGAGGATCGCCGCCGTCCGTGCCCACGCCGTGCACGCTTCCCCCACCGAGTGGGGGTCTACCTCCTGGAACTGCTGGACGATCTCGTCGTAGGACTTCTGGAAGTGCGCGCTGCGGCCCCTCCGGTCCACTTCCTGTTCCTGGTACTGGATGTCCGCGTTTTGATGGTTGCGGTGACCATGTCGCTGGCCCGTTTCAGGTGCAGCGCCTGCGGCCACGTCGCGTGCCCGAACCTGGCCGCAGCCGCCGGCTCCAGTGTCTTCGACGCCAGCGATAGGGCCCGTGCCTGCTCTTCCAGGCGCGTGGCGAGCGCGCTCAACGCTTCTGGTTCCAGCCGGATCCGCGTCGGGTCGGCCGCCAGCCCCGGCCAGTTCGACTCCGGTCGGATGTGTGGGTCGTATCCCGCGAGCTGCTGCGCCCCGTTGTTCGCGGAGTCATCTGTCGTCACGTCGACGGACAGGCCCTGCCCCCAGTAGTCGTAGGCGCTCGCATCCCGCCCGACCTGCTGGGGCTGCTGCCCCTCCGGACCCCCGTGTTCGCCTGCCATCGCACCTGCTTCCCCGAAAAGTGTGCCGCCCTGAACCCATCGAATCAGCGACGTAATCCGACGATTCTAGACAGACCCGGTGACTCGGCCACCCAGGCAGGGCGTCCGGCTCTGGTACCTGGCACCAGCGCCGGTACCTGGCAGCAGCGCCGGTACCTGGCACCAGCGCCCGGTTCCGGCACCCCGCACCACGAGAGCCCTGCTCGGGGGTTCCGGGTGCGAGGTGCCCGGGTGCTGACCCCTGACACCGGAGGTCAGGGTTCAGCTTGTTGCGGGGCGGCTCAGGCGCCGTGCTCGGCGACGTCCTCCAACAGGGACAGCAGGGTCCGCACCGCCACACCGGTGCCGCCGACCGGCGTGTACCCGTGCGCGGAACCGGTGTTGAACGCCGGACCGGCGATGTCGAGGTGCGCCCACGGGATGGGTTCCCCCGCACTCCCGCTCCCGGCGGCGTCCCCGTCCGTGTTCCCGTCCCCGTCTCCGTCCTTGTTCCCGTTCTCGGCCGGGTTGTCGCGCTTGGCGACGAACTCGGACAGGAACAGTCCCGCGACGAGCATTCCCCCGTACCGCTCACCCATGTTCGCGATGTCGGCGACCGCGGAGTCCATGCTGGCCCGCAGCTCCGCGGGCAACGGCATGGGCCAGAACTGCTCCCCGGCGGAGTCGGCGGCGGCGTGCACCCGGTCGCGCAGGGCGTCATCGTTCGCCATGACCGCCGAGATCCGGTTGCCCAGGGCGACCATCTGCGCTCCGGTGAGCGTCGCCACGTCGACCATGAGGTCCGGGTCGGTCTCCCCGGCGGCGACGAGGGCGTCGGCGAGTACGAGCCGCCCCTCCGC
>JARRQM010000483.1:0-2520 GCA_037381765.1 Kineosporiaceae bacterium | reverse complement strand
ATCTACCCCGCCTACGACCAGATCGTCTCCCAACTGGCGAAGATGCCCAACCGTTCCGCAGGTGCGATCCGGCTTCCCGTCGTCGTCCGGGTGCCGTTCGGCGGGGGGATCGGGGCGGTCGAGCATCACAGTGAGAGCCCCGAAGCGTACTTCGCGCACACCCCGGGGCTCCGCGTGGTGTCCTGTTCCTCCCCGGACGACGCGTACTGGATGGTCCAGCAGGCCGTCGCCGCCGACGATCCAGTGATCCTCTTCGAACCGAAACGCCGCTACTGGGAGAAGGGCGAGGTCAACCTGACCGGTCCGGCCGGCCCGCTGCACCGGGCCCGGGTACTGCGGACCGGGACCGACGTCACCGTGGCCACGTACGGTCCCCTGGTCCGGACCGCCCTCGACGCCGCGGACGCCGCCGTCGCGGAGGGATACCGCATCGAGGTCATCGACCTGCGCAGCCTGTCCCCGCTCGACCTGGACACCGTGCAGGCGTCGGTACGGCGCACCCGGCGGCTCGTCGTCGCCCACGAGGCCCCGACCTTCCTCGGTCTCGGCGCGGAGATCGCCGCCCGGATCACCGAACGCTGCTTCTACGAGCTGGAAGCCCCGGTGCTGCGGGTCGGCGGGTTCCACATCCCCTACCCGCCGGCCCGGGTGGAACACGAATACCTCCCTGACCTCGACCGCATCCTCGACGCCGTCGAGACCGCCCTGGCGTACTGAACCCCTACCTGCTGAAGAGCCCGTAGCAGCGGACGGGCCCGACCGACTGAGGAGGAGATGGGATGAGCGTGCAGCATTTCCGGCTCCCCGACGCCGGGGAAGGGCTCACCGAAGCGGAGATCGTCACCTGGAAGGTCCGCCCCGGGGATCGGGTCGCGGTCAACGACGTGCTCGTCGAGGTGGAGACGGCCAAAGCCCTCACCGAACTTCCCTCCCCGTACCCGGGGGTGGTCCGGGACCTGCTGGTGGCCGAGGGCAGCACCGTGGCCGTGGGCACCCCGATCATCGCCGTGGACGTTCCCGAAGAGGTGACACCGGGCCCCGGCGGTGATCCCGCCGGGGCGGAGCCGGACACCGGCAGGGCCCCGGTTCTCGTCGGGTACGGCCCGGCGGCGTCGACGACCCCGACAGGGACGGCCCCGGTTCGGCGACCCCGGAACCGCCGGCCCGGACCCGTCGCCCCGGCCTTGCGGCCGGGGGCCCCCGGAGCGCCCGGGGTCGGGGCCGGGGACGGGGACGCCTCCCTGGACCGGTCGCCGGGAGAGCCGCAGGATCGAGCCGGGGTACGCGCGAAGCCTCCGGTCCGCAGGCTCGCCCGGGACCTCGGGGTGGAGCTCGCCACCGTCACCCCGACCGGGCCCGGCGGGGTCGTCAGCCGCCATGACGTCGAACGGGCCGCCCGTCTGCGCTCCGTCCCGGAGACGGGCACCTTCCACAGCCCCGGCGGGGAGACCCGGATCCCGGTGCGCGGGATACGCCGGGCGACGGCCCGAGCCGTCGTCGACAGCGCCTTCACCGCCCCACACGTCACGGTGTGGCTCGACGTCGACATGACCCGCACCATGCGGCTGATCGACCGGCTCCGGCAGGATCCCGCTCTCGCCGGTTCACGGGTCGGTCCGTTGCTGCTCGTGTCGAAGGCGCTACTACTCGCCGTGTGGCGGTATCCGGAGATCAACGCCCACTGGGATGACGCCACCGGCGAGATCGTCGTCAAGCACGACATCAACCTGGGGATCGCCGTGGCGACCCCACGCGGTCTCGTCGTCCCGAACATCAAGGATGCCGGCCGGCTGGCCCTGCCCGACCTGGCCCGGGCCCTCGACGGGCTCACCGCGACGGCCCGGGCAGGTCGCACCCCGGCAGCCGAGCTGGCCGGGGGCACGGTGACGATCACGAATATCGGGGTGTTCGGGGTCGACGCGGGCACTCCGATCCTCAACCCCGGTGAGGCGGCCGTCCTCGCCCTCGGGCAGATACGGGAACGTCCCTGGGTGCACAAGGGTCGGGTGCGTCCGCGTCAGGTCGCCGAACTCGCGGTGAGTTTCGACCACAGGATCGTTGACGGCGACCTCGGCAGCCGGTTCCTCGCCGGAATCGGAACCCTCCTGGAAGACCCGGCCCGAGCCCTCACCCTGGCCTAGCCCGCTCCTCCCGGGCCCGGCCCGGGGCCCACTCGGGGATCCACCTCAGTCCGAAGAGGCGACGCTGTCAGCCCGAAGAGGCGACGCTGATCGTGCGCGATCCCGCACCGTGAGCGATCGGGCCACTACCGCCGCACGCGTCCACCTCGGCCGCGTTGCGGGGTGATCGTGCGGCCGACGGAATGTCCGGGAGGGAAGGCCCCCGGCGGGACCCCCATCATCGAAGGAGCCGGGCCCGGGCCCGGCTGCGTTTCGGAGTCCCGTTCCCTACCGGGGGGCACGTCGCGGTCGGGATCCGGCACGTGCGCCGGGGCGGCGTTCAGCACGGCAGCCGGGCCCGGTGCGGGGACGGCATTCCGTGCGCGGGTGGGGCCTCGTC
>JARRQM010000482.1:1310-2947 GCA_037381765.1 Kineosporiaceae bacterium | reverse complement strand
TTGGGCCCGGGGGATGGCTTGGGCCCGGGGGACACCTTGGGCCCGGGGGACACCTTGGGTCCGGGAGATGGCTTGGGGCCGGGGGACACCTTGGGTCCGGGAGATGGCTTGGGTCCGGGAGATGGCTTGGGTCCGGGAGATGCCTTGGGCCCGGGGGATGCCTTGGGTCCGGGGGATGCCTTGGGCTCCGGGGCGGCGACGGGCTCCGGGGCGGCGACGGGGTCCGGGGACGGACTCGGTTTTCCGGACGGGGTGCGGGGCGGTTTTCCGGAGGCGTGGCGGTCCGGGGCGTCGGCGGAGTCGCGGGTCGGGAGCGGCCGGGACGCAGCGTCCGGCTGACGCCCCTGTCCGGAGCTGTCGCCAGTGGCCGTCCGTGGCCCTTTTCGTCGTGCCTGGGTCATCCTCAAACCTCATCGTGACCAGCGCCGATGTGAAATCTCACGTCGGGCGCGGAACCCTGCGGCCGCGGGCGCACCCCTGGTGGCCCGGGTAACCGCGCACCACCATCGGCGCTGCCTGCAACCTATCCTGGCCATCGGGAGCTGAAAACGCTTGCAGTAGGCTTGTGCAACAAGTTTCAGAGTCTGCAAGAAGGCCACAGTTGCCCGGTGTGTTCCTCGGTCACTTGCCGTACTGTGTGCCGACGTGAGAGCCATTCGTCGTTTCACCGTCCGGACCGTGCTGCCCGAGCCGATCGTCGCCCTCGGCGATCTCGCCAGTAACCTCCGCTGGTCGTGGCATCCTGCCACCGGTGACCTGTTCGCCTCCCTCGACGCGCGCAGGTGGGAGGCCGCCCGCCGGGATCCGGTGGCCATGCTCGGCATGTTCACCCCGGAGGAACTCGACGCCCTCGCCGCCGACCCGGACTTCGTCGCCCGGGTCGAGGCGGCTGCGGCGGATCTCACCGACTACCTCACCGGTGACCGTTGGTACCAGCAGCTCGACGGAGCCCCCGCCGGGATCGCCTACTTCTCCCCGGAGTTCGGTATCACCGCGGCACTCCCGCAGTACTCCGGCGGGCTGGGCATCCTCGCCGGCGACCACTTGAAGTCCGCGAGCGATCTCGGTGTACCGATCATCGGCGTCGGCCTGCTGTACCAGTACGGGTACTTCCGCCAGTCGCTGTCCCGGGACGGCTGGCAGCAGGAGACCTACCCGGTGCTCGACCCCAACGAGCTGCCGCTCACCCTGCTCCGGGACGAGGCGGGGGCGGCCGTCCAGGTAGAGGTCGGGCTGCCCGGCGGGCGCACCCTCACCGCGCAGATCTGGAAGGCCCAGGTCGGGCGGGTCCCCCTGCTGCTCCTGGACTCTCAGGTGGAGGCCAACGACAAGGCCGCCCGCGGGATCACCGACCGGCTGTACGGCGGCGGCGGCGAGCACCGGTTGCAGCAGGAGATGCTGCTCGGGATCGGCGGGGTGCGGGCCCTGCGCGTCTGGAGCGGGCTCACCGGCGCCGCGGCACCGGTCGTCTACCACACCAATGAAGGACATGCCGGGTTCCTCGGACTGGAACGGATCCGTGAACTCGTCGCCGACGGCGGGATGACCTTCGACGACGCCCTCGAAGCGGTCCGGGCCGGGACCGTGTTCACCACGCACACCCCCGTCCCGGCCGGGATCGACCGGTTCGGGCGCGA
>JARRQM010000482.1:0-1271 GCA_037381765.1 Kineosporiaceae bacterium | reverse complement strand
TCGGGCGCGACCAGATCGAGACGTACTTCGGCGGGGACAACGGTGTCGTGGGGGTCCCGGTGGACAAGATCCTCGCCCTCGGCGCGGAGAACTACCCCGGGGGTGACCCGGCCGTGTTCAACATGGCGGTGATGGGGCTACGGCTGTCCCAGCGCGCCAACGGGGTGTCCCAGCTGCACGGTTCGGTGAGCCGGGAGATGTTCGACGGGTTGTGGAGCGGTTTCGACGCCGACGAGGTTCCGATCGCCTCGATCACCAACGGCGTGCACGCGCCTACCTGGGTCGACCGGCGGGTCGTCGAACTCACCGAGAAACATCTCGGCCCGTCCGCGGTCACCGGCGGGCAGGGCTGGGAGAACAGCGACCAGATCCCGGCCGAACAGATCTGGTCGGTGCGTCGTGAACTGCGCGACACTCTCGTCCTGGAAGCCCGCCGGCGGCTGCGCGCCTCCTGGCTGGAACGCGGGGCCTCACCGGCCGAACTCGGCTGGGTCGATTCCGTCCTCGACCCCGACGTGCTCACCATCGGTTTCGCCCGTCGGGTGCCGACCTACAAGCGGCTCACCCTCATGTTGCGTGACCCGGACCGGCTGCGCGCCCTGCTGCTGCACCCGCAGCGGCCGGTGCAGATCGTCATCGCCGGGAAGTCCCATCCCGCCGATGACAACGGCAAGCGGCTGATCCAGCAGATGGTGCGCTTCGCCGACGACCCCGCAGTGCGCCACCGGATCGTCTTCCTGCCGAACTACGACATCGGGATGGCCCAGTCCCTGTACCCGGGCTGCGACGTGTGGCTGAACAACCCGCTGCGCCCGTTCGAAGCCTGCGGCACCTCGGGGATGAAGGCCGCGCTCAACGGCGGACTCAACCTGTCCATCCTCGACGGGTGGTGGGACGAGTGGTACGACGGCGAGAACGGGTGGGCCATTCCGACCGCGGACGGGGTGGACGACCCCGAGCACCGGGACGACCTTGAGGCCGCCGCCCTGTACGAACTCATCGAAACGGCGGTGGCGGAACGGTTCTACGACCGGGACGGGGACGGGCTGCCGCAGCGGTGGATCGAGATGGTCCGGCACACCCTGTCCTCGCTGGGGCCGAAGGTGCTCGCCACTCGGATGGTCGCCGACTACGTGAATGCGCTCTACCTGCCGGCCGCCCGGTCGGCCGGAGCCATCGTCGGACGTCCGGCGGCCGAGCTCGCCGCCTTCAAGGCCCGGGCACACGCGGCCTGGCCCGGGGTCCGGGTGGACCACGTTGAGTCCGCCGGT
>JARRQM010000481.1:1686-2512 GCA_037381765.1 Kineosporiaceae bacterium | reverse complement strand
TCGCGGACACCGAGCCTGTGGCCGTCGAGCCCCTGGACGCCGAACCCCTGGACGCCGCGTTCGCCGTTGTCGAGCCCGTGGATGCTGAGTTCGCGGCCGGCGAGTCCCTGGACGTCGAACCGGCGGACGCCGGGTTCGCAGCTGCCGGGTTCGCGGATGCCGAGCCCATGGATGTCGAGCCCGTGGATGTCGAGCCCGTGGATGTCGAGCCCGTGGCCGTCGAACCGGTGGATGCCGAGCCCCGGGGCGTCGAGTTCGCGGACACCGAGCCGGTGGACGTCGACCCCTTGGACACCGCTCCGGCGGGCACCGGCCCGGCCGGTCTCTTCGCGGAACCCGAGACGGAGAACGAACCGGAATACCTTGCCCTCGTCGAGGAGATGACCCGGGCCAATGAGGAGCGGGAGGACGCGCCCGCACCGGTCACCCCCGGCGGGGTGGGCCGGGCCGAGGCGGCCGTCACCGGTCCGTCCGCGCGGCGCCGCCTGTTCGAGGCCATGCAGCCCAAGGCCACCCGTTCCCAGGCCGTCGTGTTCCTGCTCTGCGCCGTGCTCGGGTTCACTTTGTTCGTCTCGGTCCGGCAGACCCAGGAGCGGGGCCTGTCCTCGATGCGCCAGAGCGACCTGTTCAGCCTGCTCGCCGGGGTGAACGAGCGCTCCTCCCGGTTGGAGGACGAGTCCCGCCGGTTGCAGGAGGTCGCCGACGGCCTGCGGTCCGGGTCGGACCGGGCGGAGGCGGCACAGCGTGCCGCCCAGCAACGACTCGACGAACTCGGCATCCTCGCGGGGACCGCGCCGGCGCAGGGCCCGGGAATCCAGCTCGTCAT
>JARRQM010000481.1:0-1664 GCA_037381765.1 Kineosporiaceae bacterium | reverse complement strand
CGGCGCAGGGCCCGGGAATCCAGCTCGTCATCTCCGATCCGGAGCAGCAGGTCGAAGCGGCGACCCTGCTCGACGTCGTCGAGGAGCTGCGGGACGCCGGGGGCGAGGCGATCCAGGTGGGGACGGCACGGGTGGTCGCGGACACCGCTTTCGTCGACGACACCGGGGGGATCGCGGTCGGCGGGTCGGTGCAGCACTTTCCCCTCACCCTGCTGGTGATCGGTGATCCGCAGACCCTGACCGCGGCGCTGAACATTCCCGGTGGGGTACTCGATAATCTTCGTCAGGACGGTGCCACCGGGATCGTCACGCAGAAGGACACGGTGAACATCACCGCGTTGCTTCCGACGAAGGCACCTCAGTACGCTCGGCCGGCCCCGTCGGCGAACTCCTGACCCAGCCGGGTCGGGCGTCGCGAGGAGCCCACCACCGGACGGCACTGGGCACGCACGTGATCAACACCACATCTGGAGGACGTACACGATGTCGGACTTCGAGACCCCGGACACCCTGCGCTACACCAGCGAACACGAGTGGGTGCGCGTGGACGGGGCGCAGGCGCGGGTGGGAATCACGGCGTACGCCCAAGACGCGCTCGGTGACATCGTTTTCACCACGCTGCCCGAGGTCGGGTCCGACCTCGTCGGCGGCCAGGTCTGCGGTGAGGTGGAGTCGACGAAGAGCGTAAGCGATGTGTACGCGCCGGTGTCTGGAACTGTGAGCGCGGTGAACCCCGCTCTCGACGACTCCCCGGAGCTGGTGAACACCGACCCCTACGGTGCGGGGTGGATGTTCGAGATCACCGTGACCGACCCGGCGGGCGTGGACACGCTGCTGTCCGCCGAGCAGTACCGCGCCCAGCTCGACTGAGTCCGGTTCGTCCGAGGCGGGTGACTGACTGTCTCCCGGTCCTCCGGGTGGCTAGGCTTGCTGTCTGGTGTGAACGAACCAAGGAGGCAACGGGATGTCGGTTTCCTCGCCGGGGCCCGAGGACCAGCCCGGCCGGGCTGCCCGGGAGGACCAGGGCTCTGCCCCGCTCACGGACACCACGGTCACCCTCGGGGCCGTCGGTACCGGTGACGCCGAGGCGGAGAGCGGGGTCACGGCCGCCGAACAAGCGGCCATCGAGGCCTTGCCGCCGGGGTCGGCGTTGCTCGTCGTACGTCGGGGGCCGAACGCCGGGGCGCGGTTCCTGCTGGACAGTGACCGCACGACCGCCGGCCGCCGCCAGGACAGCGACATCTTCCTCGACGACGTCACGGTCTCCCGGCGGCATGCCGAATTCATCCGGCGGGAGAGCAGGTTCCTCGTCCGGGATGTCGGTAGCCTGAACGGCACCTACGTCCAGCGGGACCGGATCGACGAGGTCGAGCTGCGCCCCGGGGACGAAGTGCAGATCGGCAAGTACCGGATGGTGTTCCACCCCAGCCCGCGCGGTGGTGGAGCCGGCACGGGGTGGTGAGCCCGGCGTGGTGAGTGCGGCTGTCGGCCGACGGGGGGCACCGCGGTCCGGGATGAGCATCGGCGAGGTGCTCGAAGCCTTGCGCCCGGACTTCCCGGACGTGACCATCTCGAAGATTCGTTTCCTGGAGGAACAGGGTCTGGTCGAACCCGACCGGACTCCGGCGGGGTACCGCAAGTTCTCCGCGGCAGATATCGAACGG
>JARRQM010000480.1:1482-3163 GCA_037381765.1 Kineosporiaceae bacterium | reverse complement strand
TCCCCGGTCCCGACCCCCCGGAGCCCCCCGCGGACAGGTCCTCCAGCGCCGCGACGATGAGCGCCCGGGCCTGCGCCCCGTACCGGGCCACGCTGCCCAACCGGGCGAAGACGGCCAGGTAGGTTCGCAGTTCCTCGGGTTGGGTGAGCTTGAGTTCCCCGGTCAGGTGCTCGACGAAGACCACCCGCTCACCGTGCAGATGGAAGCCGTGCACGGGGGCGATCGGCAGCGGCTGGTCGAACGGGATCACGCCGAGCCGCAGGGTTTGCAGCGTCGTCGCCGCGACCAGCCGGTCCAGTTGCTCGGCCAGGACGTCGGGCGGGCACAGCCGGTAGCGCAGAACGGCTTCGGTGATCACGAAGTGGTGCCGCCGCCCCGGCCGGTAGAGCGCCTGCTGACGTTGGATCCGGGCGGCCACCGCCGCGTCCACGTCATCGGGGGCCCCGATCAGGTCGAGCCCCTCGGCCAACCGGACCCGCGCGTAGGCCGGGGTCTGCAACAGGCCGGGGATGAAGGCGGGTTCGAAGTTGCGGACGATGTCCACGTCATCTTCGAGCCGCCCGATCTCCTCCTGCTTGGCCCGCTGTCCGGCCCGGAACATCCGGCGGAACTCGATGTACTGGTCATCGATCACCCGCAGGCCGGCGAGGAGATCGGGAAGGGCCTCCGCGGCCTCGCAGGCCTGGGCCCAGACCCGGACGTCGGCCTCGGTGGCGGTCTGGCGCCCGGACTCGATCTTGGAGATCTTGCTCGGGTGCCAGCTCAGCCGCTCGGCGAGCTGACGACCGGTCAGCTGCGCCGAGCGGCGCAGTTCTCGCAGACGAGACCCCATGGCCTCGCGAGAGCGTTGAAAGCCGGACATCTGTCGAAACTACGCACACCGCGGAGAAATGTCCAGCAATACAGAGCATGATCTGGACATTTCTCCGAGATGTCCCGGTTCGGGCACCCGTCAAGCGGGGCGGGACCCCTCCGGTTCCGGCTGCGCGAAGCGCAGCAGGCGACGCGGGATCTCGACGTAGAACTCGTCATCGCGCAAGTCGACGATGTTCGAGATCGCCTCCGGATCGGTGAGCACCTTGCCTTGGACGACATAGGTGTCCCGGTCGGTGGCGTACAGGGCGGGGCACCCGGTGTGTCCGGACGACGTCCCCAGCAGCCGCAACCTCATGGTTCTCCCCAAAGTGATCGGTCATGACAAGGTCGCCCGGCGATCAAGCACCGCATCCGGGCGACCACTATGCGTAATTGTTTCACCACTCTGCGCCAAATCTCAGGAAATCCTCCTGCTGAACGGGGGATTCCCGACCTCCCCGGTTCGGCCAGCCCGGGACCGGACACAAGGCAGGGCGGTGCGGGGCAGGGCGAGGCGAGGCACGGCAGGGCAGAGCACGAGGCAGAACGCAGGGTACGAGGCAGAACGCAGGACGGGACGGATGTACCGGGAGGCGCTGCGGCAGGACGGGACGGAGTCGGGTCCGGGTTCAGCAGGGTCCGGGTTCAGCAGGCCCCGACCGAGATCCGGAAGACCTCGCCCGTCCCCCCGAGTACGCACTCCCCCGGCTCCGGTCCGAGGTAGGCGGACTCACCGCCGCCGAGAGTGACCTGCCGGGACCCGGCCCAGGCGATCACCTCGCCGGACATGCACAGGAGCATCTGCGGCCCGTGCGGCACCTGCGAC
>JARRQM010000480.1:0-1454 GCA_037381765.1 Kineosporiaceae bacterium | reverse complement strand
CTCAACCGCAGTTCCTCCACCGGAACCGCGAGCACCTCCTCGAAAGGTCCCGAGGGCACCCAGTCCAGGCCGGTCCCCGCGACAGCTCCGGGGTCGGCGAGCCGCTGCAGGGTCACCGGGTCCACCGCCTTGTGGGTCAGACCGGCCCGGATGATGTTGTCCGAGGCCGCTCCGGCCTCCACGGCGAGCCCCTCGAGGTAGCAGTGCGGCACCCCCGGCGGGATGTATACCGCCTGCCCCGGCTCCAACCGGATGACGTCGAGCAGCAGGGGGGCGAGCACCGTGGGGTCATCCGGATGTTGGGCGGCCAGCCGGTACACCAGGTCGAGGGCCTCCCGGGTGTCCGGGTCCTGCGCGATACGCGGGTCGAGCAGCGCCGACCGGGCCGCATCGGTCACCGCGGCGGACAGCACCGCGCGCTGGCGTTGCGGCCACTGGGCGAGCCGGACGAGGGCCTCCAGGGTCACGGCCCGCCCGGGACCGGGCCGCAGCTGCCCGGCGGCGGTGAGCGCCCGGCGCATCGGCATCAGCGGGGCGATGTCGAGCAGGCCGAGCAGGACCCCAGCCCGGTACGCGGTGCGGAGCCCGGCGAGCACCTCGAACGGTTCCACGGCAACGAGGACCTCGGGTTTGCCGTAGGTATCGGCGAACGCGGGTCGGCCCCGACCGGATCCGGCTGCGGATGCCGCGGCTGCGGACCCCCGACGCATCTCCGGGATCTGCCCGGAAGCCGGGTGTACCTGGACCGACAGGGCCTGCTCCGCGGCAATGACCTTGAGCAGGAAGGGCAGTCGCGCCCCGTACCGGCCGCGGCACCGGGGGCCGAGCAGCCCGTTCGGGTCGGCTTCGATCGCGGAGAGCAGGTTGATCTCCCGCCCGTCGACGTCGATCACCCCGGAGGGCGCACTCGGATGTGCCCCCATCCACAGTTCCGCCTCAGGAGCCGGGGAGGACGGCCGTCCCTGTAGGCGGGCCAACGCGGTCCGGGACCCCCAGTCGTAGTGACGGACCGGATTCGTCATCCGCAGCGGCCAGGCCCAGCCGAGCCGGGGAGTGGTCGGGGCATCCGTCGTTCCGGGTCCGGGTCCGGCCCCGGACCTGCGACTGGACCCGCGCTCGACCGGGGCCGCAGCCGGTTCCGACCGGCGCGACGGCACCATTTCGACGTTTCTCGTCACCCCGAACAGTGTGCACTGTCTGTAGTCTCCTGATTACTGATTGCCCAGATGGACACGCCGTTCCCGCGCCGTTCCCCGAATTGCGCCACCCCGGGGCCCGCGAACCCGTCGGAGAGTCTGCCGATCAATCCCCTCATGCGACGTGCGCGCTTCCCGGAGAAGAGCAGCAGCTGCTGCTGCTCGGCGACGTCGAAAACAGCGACGGCGCGAACCCGGACGGTCCGGTGCCGTTCCCGGTCGGAGGGACAGCACCCGGCGCCGGCGCGGCAGCTCCGG
>JARRQM010000479.1:1702-3143 GCA_037381765.1 Kineosporiaceae bacterium | reverse complement strand
CCGACGGGCCGCGGGCCGCGCCGGCCACGCCAGCGGCCCCGACCGTCCGCCCGGGCGCGAGCCGTGGGCACGGGTTCCGCGCCGGCCCGCCTCATACCCGCCCGCCGCCGAAGGGGAACCGGCGGCGCTGCCGCCACACCCCGTCATCGCCGTGCTCGAACAGACCGAACCCGCGGACGGTGAAGGCCGCGCTGAACCCGTCCAGTTCGATCGATGCCCGGTCGAGGGCCTCGTCGTCGAGGTGGTGGGCGACGGTGACATGCGGGTGGTAGGGGAAGGACAGCTCGCGTTCCAGGGGTCCGGTGCGTACCTCCTGCTGCAACCGGTCGCAGCCCATGTCCCCGGTGGTGACCTGGACGAAAACGACCGGCGAGACCGGGCGGAACGTCCCGGTGCCGGCGAGTCGCAGCGGGAATCCCTCCAGCTGCATGGCGACCCGGGCGAGGTGCACCGAGATCTCCTCCAGCCGGTCCCGGGGGACGACGGTCGGCGGGAGCAGGGTGATGTGCGTGGGGATCGCCTCGGCGAGCGGGTCACCGAAACCGGCCCGGGCCTGCCGCAGTTCGGTACCCCAGGGCTCGGGGATCTGCACGGCGACGCCGATGGTCACCTCATCGGCCTCCGGCGGGACGATCGGCAGCCCCATCGTCGGCATCCCCGAGGTCGCCCCCAGCAGCGGCTCGGTCCCCGACGGGGTGGAGGCGGAGATGTCCACACGGGCCTCCTTGTGTGCCGTTCCCACGCCGTTCATCGTCCTTCCGGGAGGAAACCGACCCGGTCGTACACCTCGGCCAGCCGGACCGTGGCCAGGGCACGGGCCCGGCGGGCACCGTCAGCGAGGATGTCATCGAGCTTGCCGGGGTCGGCGAGCAGGGCGGACACCTGCGCGCGGAACGGCTCGGCGAAAGCCACGTACGCCTCGGCGACCTCCTTCTTGAGGTCACCGTACCCGGCCCCGGTGAATCGTTCCTCAAGGTCCGGGATCGTCGTCCCGGACAGGGCTGCGAGGATGGTGAGCAGGTTGGACACCCCCGGCTTGCGTTCCGGGTCGAAGACCACTTCACGCCCGGTGTCGGTAACCGCGGAGCGGATCTTCTTCGCCGACACCTTCACCTCGTCGAGCAGGAACAGACAACCGGAACCGCCGAGGCTCTTACTCATTTGCTTCTCGGGCCGTTGCAGGTCGAGCACCTTGGCGGTGGCCCGGACGATATGGGGTTCCGGCACGGTGAGGCAGTCCCCGTACCGGCCGTTGAACCGCTGGGCGAGGTCACGGGTGAGTTCGAGGTGCTGGCGCTGGTCCTCCCCGACCGGCACCCGGGCCGCGTCGTACAGCAGGATGTCCGCGGCCTGGAGGATCGGGTAGGTGAACAGGCCCACGGAGGCACGTTCCGTACCCTCCCGCCCGGCCTTGTCCTTGAACTGGGTCATCCGGCCCGCC
>JARRQM010000479.1:0-1687 GCA_037381765.1 Kineosporiaceae bacterium | reverse complement strand
AGAACTGGGCGTGTTCCGGCACCTGACTCTGCACGAACAGCACCGAACGTTCCGGGTCCACCCCGGCGGCGAGGAACTGGGCGGCGGTTTTCCGGGTCCGCTGCCGCAGCACCGCCGGGTCCTGTTCGACGGTGATCGCATGCAGGTCGGCGACGAAGTAGAACGCGTCGTGGGTGTCCTGCAAGGACACCCACGAGGTCAAGGCACCGAGGTAGTTCCCCAGGTGCAGGGAATCGGCGGTGGGCTGCATCCCCGACAGGAGGCGCGGGAGCCGCGCCTCCCGGGCCTCCGTTGCACGTGCAGCTGCACGGGACTCCGGTTGTGCGTCGACCATGTCCGCCATTCTGACAGGTGCGGGACCGCCCCTCGCACCACCTCGACGACCTGCCGGACCGCGGAGGTCGAGGGATCAGCCACCAACCCCCGCGACCGGCCCCTCCCGGTGCTCACCGGATAGCCGGGCCGCCTTGTCGAGGATGGCCCCGACGATCGCTTCCTGCTTGCTGCGAACCCCTTCGGCCCGCATGATCCGTTCGAGGACGTTCTCCTCGTCATCGCTGAGCCACAGCGTGATTGCCATGGCGGCAACGTAGTCCCCCACCACAACGGGTCGCGGTCCGACCCCCCAGCAGCAGGTGAACCCCCACCAAACCCGCCACAAATACCCAAGGGTGCGCTCACTCCCGGTGACGAGCATGGTCACCGGGTGCCGTCATCCGTCGCCCGGCACCCGACCACGGCCCGAACCGGGGAGGCCGCCCCGGTCCCGGCCCCGGTGACGTTCTGCGCCACCGCGGACCAGATTCCGTCGCCCGACTTCCGGGACCGGCACCCGGGGCTGCGGCCCACGGACGGGTGACGCGGGGACCACCCCACCCGCGGATACCTCGGGAAGGTGTCCTCGGGCAGCCCCGGGCGACCCGAAGGCCGTCCCGGGGCCCCGAGAGGTCGGCACCGGATCCGCACGACCGCACGAACCGGTGGACGAAACTGATCAATGCACGAACCTGAGACAGGTCACATCAATGCACGGACCTGGGACAGGTCCCGCCTAGTGCACGAACTCGGTGCGGTTGTCCTGGACGAGTTTGAACCTCCGCCCCCGGGTCTGCGCCTCACCACTGGTTACCGACACCAGGTCACCCAGTGGCCTCTCGGCCATCTGCTCCGGTGTCCGCGACACGTACAGTTCGGCGTGCAGCAGCCCGTCGGCTTCCTTGCCTGCGGGGTCGATCCCCATGTCGTCGAGCCGGGACAACGTCGACTCGAACTCCGCCGTGGAACTGAAGCGTCGCTGCACGAAGGTCACCGCGTCGAGCTTCTCGGTGACCAGGCCGACCCGGTTGAGTTCCTTCTCGACCTCGTCATAGGAGTACATCCGCAGCACGAAGGACGCCACGATGGGGGGGCGCCCGCCGCGGCGGCAATCAAGTATCTTCCGGAAAGTACGTTCAGTGACGTATCCAACACATCCAGTGCTGATAATGAGATCGGTGTTGGCGAGGGTCGCGCAATCCTCCGGCGTCGGATCGTTGCGCTCCAGATCCGTGGTGACACCCCCGACGAGCAGCCCCACCCCGAGGGCATAGTTGATCGCCGGGGCGGACGTGTCCACCCCGACGAACCGGGCATTACTCACCCGTGGCCATGCGGCGAAGTAATGCCGATCTAGGGCAAGGAGCTGCTC
>JARRQM010000478.1:0-2659 GCA_037381765.1 Kineosporiaceae bacterium | reverse complement strand
GCTGAGGGGAGTTCGTCGTCGCCGCCTGCGTAGACGTCCATGATCTCTTTGATGAGATGCTCGGTGAGGAGCGGAGCCGAGTAGTCGGGTGTGGTCCCGCGCAGGTAGAGCAGGTCGAAGATGCTTCCTGCCCGTCCGGGAAACCGCGGCTCTTCTGGCGTCTTTGCTTGCGTTCGTCCCAGCCAAAGTCGGTGGTCTTCCGCTACGTGATCGAGAACATCGCTCTCCCGGGCGTTCCAGAACGCCCGGAGCTGACGCGGCTCCGGAACCTCGTCCTGAACGACCAAGTGGATCTCCGCCTCGAAGGCCACGAACGCCAATCTCCCACCCGCTCACCGGCGCCATCGTTGAGGGCACGGACTGAGCCGATCCGTGCGCATGGGACATGCAATCGAACATCATGGACCCGTGTCCATGAGCGAACGCGCCGGTCTTGAGATGGATGGCGTTCGGTGCTTTCACTCCGATCCGCCCGACAGGAAGAACGCCGCGCTGCCGGAGCGGGTTGAGACGGCCGGCATTGTCGTGTGCGGGCACGCCTTCGGGGTGGGCGTCTACTTGCCCGAGCAGTCAGCGTGGGGACACGTGAACCTGCCGGCGCTCGCCCGCCTTCCCGACGGCAGCCCGCAGATCCCGCGCATCGGAGAACATCTGCCGCTGGTGGTCCTCGGGTACTCCGGCACCGGGCAGCTTCGCCTTGCCCACAGGGAGGCACAGGGCCTCGCGTAGCCGTCGGCCGCCCGGCTCGCACAGGAAGGGAATCTCGGCGCGATCAGCGGCAGGAGCGGATGGCCGCGTCGCGGCGGCTCACGCTACGCGGCATGGTCGCGCGGTAGCGCGCTCGGCGACATAGTCGCGGGGTGTCTCGACGGCGGCAATTCCTCTTCGGACCCCGCTAGCGTGTGACTTCAGCAATCGATGAAGGGAAGGACGCAGTGGCTCAGACGCAAGCAGGTTGGTACAACGACGGATCGGGCGCCATGCGGTGGTGGAATGGAGAAGATTGGACTGACCAGGTGCAGCCGCCGCCTCCCGGCCCGCAGGGCCCCGCCGGCATGATCGAGCGGATTGCTGCCGAGGCTGTAGCCGGGGGTCAACCACGTCCCGCCCCACAGGGCGCTACTTACGTCGTTCTGCAGGTCATCCTGAGGGAGAAGCTGTGGGGGACGGGTTCCGGGAACCTCACTGAGTTGGAGAAGGCGATCAACGCTCAGGCCGCGCTCGGGTACCGCCTCCATACGATTTCTACGGCTGCTTCAGTCAGCAAGGGTCTTGGCGGGGGCGACCGGATTCAGGCCACGATGGTCTTCGAGCGGATCGCGTAGCCCAAAAGGCTGGGGATGGCTTTGTGTAGTCGCGATCGACGCACCTGCGAAGGCGCTTCAGAAGAAATGGAATTGACCTGACCTCCCCTCAAAGTGCGGCAGTTGAGGATGTGGTCGGGCGACAACTTGGGCTTTCAGGAACGGTGGTCGCGTTCGGTCCAGGCGAACGCAGTGATCCGCAGGCCCGTCGCCAGGTCGGCGGCCCGGTTGATGAGGCCGCCGTGGGGTGACTCGCCAGAGGTGAGTGGCAGGAACAGCAGCCAGACCAGCGTGGCCAAGGCCACGAGCGGGAGACGGCGGGTGCGCCACGAGATCAACGCGGTGGCCGGAAGGAGCGCCAACGGAGCGACCTGCAGGTAGGGGAAGATCTGATCGGCCTGTCACCNNNACACCGATGGCCGGGGCGCCGGCGGCGAACACGGTGAGCAGAACGGCCGACACCCGGTAGCGACGTGCCAGCAACGCGGCCGATCACCCGGCTACGGCGATCCCGGCATAACCCGGGCGCATCAGCGGCCCCCACGCCCCGTCGGCGTAAGCCTCCGGATGCGTGGTCAGTACGTCGAGATCCGGCCTGAGCACCGGACCGGCCAGGAGGGCGGCGGACCACACAGCCGCACCACCCCAAGCAAGCACTACTGCCGCCGCCACGACAACATCGACGTGCGGAGTGCCGCCCTCGCGTGCCCTTCTGATCATTACGCCATCCTCACGCCCACCAGGCTCGGTGTGCCGTGCTCAACGTCCATTCCCCTTGGGGTTCCCGATCGCGCCAGCCGGGTGTGACCCACGGTCATCACAGCGGCCGCCGCTACGGCCATACGCCGCCAAGCGGCATGACGGTGCGTCTCGATCATCGGCACGACCGAGACGACGGGTCAGGTTCCGGAGGACATGTAGGCGGCGAGGATGTAGTTGGGGTGGCGGTCGAGGTTCTGGCAGGCGCGGTCGTAGCGCATCGTGGTGCGCGGGTCGGCGTGCCGGGCTGCGATTTGCACGTCGCGGAGATCGACTCCGGCGTCCGAACTGGTAGTGAGCGATGTTCCAGAGACGTCGAGTTCCTCCCTGCTGCCATGATCGTCGCGCGGCGTCAGGCAGGGGCCGTGGACGAGGTCGCGACTGGCGAGGGGCACCCTCCGGGGCCGCCTGCGTCCGGACAGGTCGACGGGATCGAGGTATGGCGACCTGCTCCGGACCGATGCGGTGTCCCGCGCCAGGACTGTTGGATCTCAACCAGTCTCGGCCACTCGAAGCCCCCATAGGCTCTTGGGGACCTCTGTGCGACCGGGCAGGGCCAGTCGTCGGGGCGCGGTTCCGGAGCTGGCCTTCGGCGG
>JARRQM010000477.1:0-3726 GCA_037381765.1 Kineosporiaceae bacterium | reverse complement strand
CGGACCCGCCGCACGGCCCCCTGCCCCTCAAGGGGTTCAAAGGGTTCTCCAGCTCCGGGATGACCGGCGGAAGCCTGCCCGTACGGGTCTGGACCGAGTACATGACCGCCGCCCTGAAGGGGAAGCCCCGGGTGGAGCTACCCGACCCGGTCTACGGCGGGATCGTGATCAACCCGGAACCGACCACACAGGTCCCGACGACGACGGACGTCCCGACGACCACCGAGCCCCCGACGACCGAGCCGGGGCCGACCACCGAACCCCCGACCAGCGGGACGGACCCGAGCCCCAGCGATCCGCCCACGTCCCCCGGCGGACCGAGTGATTCCGGTACGCTCGGCCCCCCGACGAGCCAGGCCGCGGTGTTCCCCGAGAAGAGCCGGATCCCCGGATGAGGGAGGTCGGCGGCCCGGTTCCGGAGGACCCCGGCCCCGGCAGCGGTGCGGGACCCGGTGCCGCCGCCGCTCTCGGGCCGGTCGTCGCGCCGTCCCGCGGCGATGCCGTTGTCCGGTGGGCCAGCGAGGTCGTCGGGGGGCCCGCGGGGCGGCGGCTCGCCCCGGCAACCGGGTTCTGGCGCGCTCTCCCTGTCCTCATCCTGCTCGCCGTCGCCGTCTTCGGGGCCGGGGTCGTGCAGAAGGAACACTGCCGGTCCGAGGGCTGGCGCAGCCCGGACATGTACTGGCACGCCTGCTACTCCGACATCCCGCTGCTCTACGGTGCCGGGCAGCTCGGTGCCGACCCGCGCCCCGGACTCGTCGAGGCCGTCTCCGGTGGGTCGCTCGGCCCGCCGCTCGAAGCCGCCGTCGTGTGGACGGCCTCCGTGTTCGTCGACCCGACCCCAGCCAGCCAGGCACCCCGGTGTGCTGCTCGGGCTGGCCGCGGCAACCCGTCCGATGACCGCCGTCATCGGACTCGCTGTCCTGGTACTCGCGGTCCGGGCCGGCCGCTGGGTGGCCGCCTTCGACGCCGTCGGCGCGGCCCTGCTCACCTGGCTGGGCGTGCGGGCTCTGCTCTTCCCCGGGCTCAGCGTCATCCAACTGGCCGTCACCGTCGTCGTCATCGGGGTCGTCATCGCATCGGCCTCGTGGCTGCGGGCACTGCCCGGAACCGGGCTCGGCGGGGTTGCCGCCCTCGCCTTCGTCGGCACCGCGTACGTCCTGCACCTGCCCTGGGGCGGGCTCGGCCTCACGGACGCCTGGCGGGCCTGGAAGGAGGCCGGACCGCTCTACGGTTCGGTGTGGATGATCCCGGACCTCCTCGGCCGCAGCGGTCGCGGATCGTCCTCCGGGTGGTTCCGGGAACCCCTGTCGGCGAGCGCGGCCAGTACCGCAGCCCTGCTCGGCATGGTGGTCGTCGTCGTTCTCGCGGCCGGACTCGCCCTCGGGGCGCGGCGCCGGCCCCGGATCGCTGACCTCGCGCTGCTGCTCATGGTCGGGTTCCTGCTCACCGCGAAGGCGGTGCCGGTGCAGGCCTCCCTGCTGTTGCTGCCGCTCGTCGCACTGGCCGGGATGCGCTGGCGGGACCACCTGCTCTGGGCCACCGCCGAGGTCGCCTACTTCGTCGGCACCTGGCTGTACATCGCCGGATTCGATGCCGAGCGCGGGCTGCCCTCCGTCTTCTACCTGGCGCTGCTGCTCTGGCGGCTGTCCATGATCGGCTGGCTCGGTGTGCAGGCGTTCCGGCAGATCCGGGATCCGCGGCGCGACCCGGTGCGGTCCCCGGATGACGCGGGCCCCGCCGCGGACGATCCACTCGGTGGTCCGGTCGACGGCGCCCCGGATGCGCTCCGCCTGGAAGTGGCCTGAGCGGACCGCCCGCGCGGGGGTTTTCCGACCCCGGATCCTCCACCCGGAGGCTTCCCGATCCGGTACGAACGACCCGAACCCGGTCGAGGGCCGGACCCCGCCCCGGCCCGGGAACGGATTAGGGCCTGTCGGTCCGTCGGGCTACGCTGGGCGCCGTCCGGGAGGCCCGGTGAGGTTCCCACCACACCGCGGGCATCCCGAAAGACGCACAGCCCTCCTGTCACGGATGGACCGTGACCGCTCAAGACCAGAGGAGGTGGGTTCACGCATGCGTCACTACGAGCTGATGGTCATCCTCGACCCCGAGCTCGAGGAGCGGACTGTCGCCCCGTCGTTGGACAAGTTCCTCAACGTCATCCGCCAGGGCGGCGGCACCATCGACAACGTCGACATCTGGGGTCGTCGGCGGCTGGCCTACGAGATCAGGAAGAAGACCGAGGGAATCTACGCCGTCGTCGACATGACGACCGTGCCGGATGTGGCCAAGGAGCTGGACCGCCAGCTCAACCTCAACGAGGCCGTGCTGCGCACGAAGCTGACCCGTCCCGAGGCGCGCTGATCCCCGCCGTCGCATCCGTCTGATCTGACCGACTCTCCGATCGGAGACACCATGGCCGGCGAGACCGTCATCACCATCATCGGCAACCTCACCAACGACCCCGAGCTGCGGTTCACCGCGGTGGCCAACTTCACCGTGGCCTCCACCCCCCGCACGTTCGACCGTCAGGCGAACGAGTGGAAGGACGGGGAGACCCTGTTCATGCGCTGCTCGGTGTGGCGTGACGCGGCGGAGAATGTCGCAGAATCGCTCCAGCGGGGCACCCGGGTCGTGGTCAGCGGCCGGCTGCGCAGCCGCTCCTACGAGACCAAGGAAGGCGAGAAGCGCACCGTGGTGGAGATGGAGGCCGACGAGGTCGGCCCGTCCCTGCGGTACGCGACCGCCAAGGTTTCCAAGACCTCCCGCGGTGGCGGGGGGTACGGCGGTGGCGGTGGCGGCGGCGGCAACTACGGCGGCGGCGGTGGCGGCGGTAACTACGGCGGCGGTGGCGGCGGCGGCAACCAGGATCCCTGGGCTGGGGGCGGCCAGGGCGGCGGCGGAGGCGGGGGCTTCGGCGGCTCCCAGGACGACCCGCCGTTCTGACCCCGTCCCGCCCGAGCCTCGGATCACCCCCGAGCACCCGGCACACCCCCAACGCCGGACACGGTTCGAAGGTCAGCCGCAGGTCGAAGGTCAGGCACGGCCCGCACATCAGAACCAGCCCCGCACATCAGAACCAGCAGGGACCCGGTCGCCGCTGAGGCGCCGGACCACCCGATCGATTCACGGTCTCCCGGTCCGCCGGGGTGACCACCGACCATCCCGGGCACCCCGGTCGCCTTCCGGCGCCGGCCCGTCCCGGGCTCCCGGAACAGGAGCACCACGATGGCGAAGCCACCCGTTCGCAAGCCCAAGAAGAAGCAGAATCCGCTCAAGGCCGCCAAGGTCGAGCGAGTCGACTACAAGGACACCACGCTGCTGCGCAAGTTCATCTCTGACCGGGGCAAGATCCGTGCCCGCCGGGTCACCGGGGTGACCGTCCAGCAGCAGCGGGAGATCGCCCGTGCGGTGAAGAACGCCCGCGAGATGGCCCTGCTGCCGTACTCCAGCTCGGCGCGCTGAGGGAGAGGGACCGATGAAACTCATCCTCACCCAGGAGGTGTCGGGTCTCGGCACCCCCGGTGACGTCGTCGAGGTCAAGGACGGCTACGCCCGCAACTACCTCGTCCCCCGCAACCTCGCCGTGGCGTGGACCCGGGGCGGGGAGAAGCAGGTCGCGGCGATCCGTGCGGCCCGGGCCACCCGAGAGATTCAGTCGCTGGAGGAGGCTCAGCAGATCCGTGACCGGCTGCAGTCCTCGCCGGTGCGGCTGACCGCCCGGGC
>JARRQM010000476.1:0-3306 GCA_037381765.1 Kineosporiaceae bacterium | reverse complement strand
GGGTGTTCGGGCCGGGCCCGGACGGGAGGGCGGGTGCCGGTCCGGTGGTATTCCCCCGCCTACCCCGGACGTTCCCGGGTGCGCGGGGGAGTACCGGCGTCCCGGGGCGGTTCCCGGGGTCCGCGTCGCGCCGAGGGGGCCCGGACCTCCGCCGAGGGGGTAGGACCGCACTCGTCGAGGCGGGCGGCACCACAATCGCCGAGGCGGAGCCGAGGTGGACAGGAGGGGAGTATGGGCAAGGAACCGGTGATCGGCGTGCTCGCCGTCCAGGGCGACGTCCGCGAACACCTCGCCGCCCTGGACGCCTGCGGGGCACGTACCCGGACGGTGCGCCGTCCCGGGGAACTCGCCGAGGTGGACGGGCTCGTGGTGCCCGGCGGGGAGTCGACGACCATCGACAAACTCATCCGGATCTTCGACCTGGACGGGCCGCTGCGCGGGCGGCTCGCCGAAGGGATGCCGGCATACGGGTCCTGCGCCGGGATGATCCTGCTCGCCGACCGGGTGGTGGATGCCATCCCCGGGCAGCGGACCCTCGGCGGGATCGACATGACGGTGCGGCGCAACGCCTTCGGCCGCCAGGTGGATTCCTTCGAGGAGGACCTGCACGTCACCGGCGTGGACGGCGCCCCGATCCGGGCCGTGTTCATCCGGGCACCATGGGTCGAGAAGGTCGGGGCGGCCGTCGAGGTCCTCGCGCAGGTGGAGGCCGGTCCGGCCGCCGGTAGGATCGTGGCGGTGCGGCAGGGAAACCTGCTCGCGACGTCGTTCCATCCGGAGATCACCGGGGACACCCGCGTCCACGGGATGTTCGTCGACCTGGTCCGCGGCGCCGTCGGCTGACCCGCGCCCGCCTGACGCAGCCCGTACGCCACCAGACCAGGAGGACCCAGCGATGTCCGGCCATTCCAAGTGGGCCACCACGAAGCACAAGAAGGCCGTCATCGACGCCAAGCGCGGCAAGATGTTCGCCAAGCTCATCAAGAACATCGAGGTCGCGGCGCGGACCGGTGGCGGGGACCCGGCGGGGAACCCCACCCTGTACGACGCCGTCCAGAAGGCGAAGAAGTCGTCGGTGCCCAATGACAACATCGACCGCGCGGTCAAGCGCGGTTCCGGTGCCGAGGCCGGCGGGGCCGAGTACGCGACGATCATGTACGAGGGGTACGGGCCGAACGGGGTCGCCGTCCTCATCGAGTGCCTCACCGACAACCGGAACCGGGCCGCCGCCGAGGTGCGCACCGCGCTGACCCGCAACGGCGGCACGCTCGCCGATCCGGGCAGCGTCTCCTACCTGTTCACCCGCAAGGGCGTGGTCCTGGTACCGAAGGGGGAGCTCACCGAGGACGACGTGCTGATCGCCGTACTCGATGCCGGTGCCGAGGAGGTCAACGACCTCGGCGAGGAGTTCGAGGTGCTCAGTGAGGCCGGGGACTTCGTCGCGGTACGCACCGCCCTGCAGGAGGCCGGGATCGACTACGACTCCGCCGAGGCCCAGTTCGTCCCCAGCACCCAGGTGCCACTGGATGAGGACGGTGCCCGCAAGATCTTCCGCCTCATCGAGGCGGGTCAGGTCGGGGCCGGGCCGGATCGGGCGGCGAGGACGGGAGGTACGCGGGTGCGGGTGCTCGGCGTCGACCCGGGGCTGACCCGGTGCGGGCTCGGCGCCGTGCAGGGCGGGCGAGGGCGCCGGGTCGAGCTGGTCGAGGTCGGGGTGGTGCGTACCCCCGCAGGGGCCGACCTGCCGGAACGCCTGCTCGGGATCGCCGCGGCGGTCGAGGACTGGCTCGATCGGCTGGAACCGGACGTGCTCGCCGTGGAACGGGTGTTCAGCCAGCACAACGTCCGCACCGTGATGGGGACCGCCCAGGCCGCGGGGGTGGCGGTACTCGCCGCGGCCCGGCGCGGGGTCCCGGTGGCCCTGCACACCCCGAGCGAGGTCAAGGCGGCGGTGACCGGGTCCGGCCGGGCGGGTAAGGACCAGGTCGCCACCATGGTGACCCGGATCCTCCAGCTGCCCGAGCGGCCCCGGCCGGCCGATGCCGCCGATGCGCTGGCCCTTGCCATCTGCCACCTGTGGCGGGACGGCACGGTGGCGGGGACCCTCACGTCGGGTGGGGCCACCGCGGCGCAGCGGGCCTGGGTGGAGGCCGCGGCCCGGGCCCGGCGCGCCGGGCGGGAGGTAGCCGCGGAGCGGGCGGTCCGCGGCGCGTCGGGGCGGCGGCCCCGGGGAGGTGCCCGGTAACGTGACGGTTCGTACAGGTGTTCGGTTCCGGGAGGGTGGACGATGATCGCATCGGTGCGGGGTACGGTGCGGGCGGTCCGGTTGGATTCCGCCGTCGTCGAGGTCGGTGGGGTGGGGCTGCTCGTCCAGGCGACCCCGGCGACGCTCGCCGCGCTGCGGGTCGGTGCCCCCGCCGAGTTGGCGACGAGCCTGGTCGTCCGCGAGGAGGCGCTGACCCTGTTCGGTTTCGCCGACGCCGACGAACGGGACACGTTCGAGATCGTCCAGACGGTGAGCGGGATCGGTCCCCGGCTGGCCCTGGCCATGCTCGCGGTGCACAGTCCCGAGGGGTTGCGTTCCGCGGTCGCCGCCCAGGATCTGACCGCGCTGACCCGGGTGCCCGGGATCGGCCGGAAGGGGGCCCAGCGGATCGTCCTCGAACTCGCCGACCGGCTCGGTCCGCCGGTTTCGGCGGGGGGGACGGATTCGGCCGGGACCGGTGCCGGTGCCGGGGCAGGTGCCGGAGCCGTCGGGGGGACCGGGGTTCCGGTGGCTCCGGGGACGGACCGGGTGGTGGAGGCACTGATCGGGTTGGGCTGGCCGGCCCGGCAGGCCACCGAGGCGGTCGAGGCGGTGATCGCCGAGGGAACCGGCGCCGGGACCGGGGGGACCGCCAGGACTGCCAGAACCGCCAGAACCGCCGGGGACGGGGACACCACCAAGATGGTCGGAGCCGGAGCCGGAGCCGGAACCGGAGCCGGAACCGGAACCGGAACCGGAGACGGGGCGGGGGCCGTCGTCGACGAGGCCGGGGTGCTCCGGGCGGCCCTGCGGCGGCTGGGCAGGGCCGGATGACCGGCCCGGACCGGCCGGGCGAGGCCGCGCTCGTCGACCCCGGGGCCGACGCCGATGAGCGCGCCGTCGAGGGGGCGCTGCGGCCCCGGATGCTCGACGACTTCATCGGTCAGCGCCGGGTCCGGGAGCAGCTGTCCCTGGTCCTGGAGGCGGCTCGGGGGCGCGGCCACACCCCCGACCACGTGCTCCTGTCCGGGCCTCCCGGGCTGGGCAAGACGACGCTGGCG
>JARRQM010000475.1:0-3204 GCA_037381765.1 Kineosporiaceae bacterium | reverse complement strand
CCCGTTACCCGGTTCCGCATGCGCTGCTCGTCGACGTCGCCGAGACCATGGGCCGGTACGGACGCCTGAAGCTGCTCAAGCACCCCGGGCACGGGCTGGTTCTGCGCGGCCTCGACATTCCGGTACTCGAAGAGGTGCTGCGGAGCAAGAAGGTCACCCCGCTGGTGGGTGAACGCCTGGACACCGAACACGTACTCGTGCACCCCAGCGAACGCGGCCACCTCAAGCAGGTACTGCTCAAACTCGGTTGGCCGGCCGAGGACCTCGCCGGCTACGTCGACGGGGAGGCCCACCCGATCGATCTGGTCACCGACGGCTGGACGCTGCGCCCCTACCAGCAGGAAGCCGCCGACGGATTCTGGCACGGCGGTTCTGGAGTGATCGTGCTCCCGTGCGGGGCCGGCAAGACGATCGTCGGAGCCGCCGCCATGGCCCGGGCCCGGGCCACCACGCTCATCCTCGTCACGAACACCGTCGCCGCCCGGCAGTGGCGGGACGAGCTGCTGCGCCGCACCAACCTCAGGGAAGAGGAGATCGGCGAGTACTCCGGCACCCGGAAGGAGATCCGCCCCGTCACCATCGCCACGTACCAGGTAATGACGAGTAAACGGAAGGGCGTCTACCGGCACCTGGAAGTGTTCGACGCCCGGGACTGGGGTCTGGTCATCTACGACGAAGTGCACCTGCTCCCCGCACCGATCTTCCGGATGACCGCCGACCTGCAGGCCCGCCGCCGCCTCGGGCTCACCGCGACCCTGGTCCGCGAGGACGGCCGGGAAGGTGACGTGTTCTCGCTGATCGGGCCGAAACGCTACGACGCGCCGTGGAAGGACATCGAGGCCCAGGGGTATATCGCTCCCGCCGACTGCGTCGAGGTCCGGGTGACCCTGCCGGAACCCGACCGGTTGGTCTACGCCACCGCGGAACCGGACGAGCGGCCCCGGCTGTGCGCGAGTGCCCCGGAGAAGACCGCCGTCGTCGAGGCCCTGATCCGCCGACACGCCGGGGAGCAGGTGCTGGTCATCGGCCAGTACCTGGATCAGCTCGACGAACTCGGTGAGCGGCTCGACGCCCCGGTGCTCAAGGGGGAGACCCGGATCGCCGAACGGCAGCGGCTGTTCGAGGCGTTCCGCCGCGGGGAGATCCCCACCCTCGTGGTGAGCAAGGTGGCGAACTTCTCCATCGACCTGCCCGAGGCGTCCGTGGCGATCCAGGTCTCCGGGGCGTTCGGGTCCCGGCAGGAGGAAGCCCAGCGGCTCGGCCGGGTGCTCCGGCCGAAGGCGGACGGACGTACCGCCCGGTTCTACGCCGTGGTCGTCCGGGACACCGTCGATGCCGACTTCGCCGCGAACCGGCAACGGTTCCTCGCGGAACAGGGTTACGCCTACCGGATCGTCGACGCCGAACAGGTGCTCGACGAATCGGCCGGCTGAAGGTCCGGTCCGACCGGCTCCGGAGAACACGCCCGGCGCTCAGGGGTCTTTCAGGGTCATCCCAGGAATGTTCGCCACAGTCCTCGCGTACGAACAGGACCGCGAACGACCGAGACCGGGGGACCGGCCGGAACCACAGCCGGAACAACGGCCGGAGCCACGCCCTGGCAGGAGGAACATGACCGCTGTGCTCACCGACGGCCGGGACCGGCAGCAGCGCCCCACCTCGGCCTCACCCCGCACCGGCCGATCGGTTCCCGCCTGGTTCGCCGATCTCGCCGGGTCACTCACCTGGGCGAGCCTGCTCGTGGTCACCGCCCTGTGGGTGGCCGGCGGCGGGCTCCAGGACCTCACCTCGGGTGCCGGCTCGGCCCTGACCACCCTGGGCCGGCTCGCCGGATTGTGGTCCGCGGACCTCCTGCTCATCCAGGGCCTGCTGATGGCCCGTATTCCGTTCGTCGAGCAGGCGTACGGGCAGGACGAGCTGGCCCGCCGGCACCGGCTGGTCGGATTCACCTCGATCAACCTCATGCTCGCGCACATCGCCCTGGTGGTCCTGGGCTACACCGTGGACGGCCCGCTCGGGGTGTTCGCCCAGACCTGGGACCTGGTCGCCCACTATCCGGGCATGCTCCTGGCCACCGCCGCCACCGGGTTGCTCCTACTCGTCGCGGTGACCTCGATGCGGGTGTCCCGCGCGGCGCTCCGCTACGAGTCCTGGCATCTCCTGCACCTGTACGCCTACCTCGGGATCGGCCTGTCCGTCCCGCATGAGGTGTGGACCGGCGCGGACTTCCTCACCTCGACCGCCGCCCAGGTGTACTGGTGGAGCCTGTACGCCGCAGCCGCCGGCGCCGTCCTCATCTGGCGGGTCGCCGTCCCGCTGTTGCGTTCGCTGCGGCACCGGGTGGTCGTCGATCGGGTGGTCCGGGAAGGCCCCGGGGTGGTGTCGGTGCACCTGCGCGGCCGTGTCCTGGACCGGCTCGACGCCCGGGCTGGGCAGTTCTTCACCTGGCGGTTCCTCGACGGCCCGGGCTGGACCCGGGGAAACCCGTACTCGCTGTCGGCTCCGGTACGCGGGGACCGGATGCGGATCACCGTGAAGGACCTCGGTGACGGCAGCGCCCGGCTGGCCCGGCTGCGCCCGGGAACCCGGGTGCTGTTCGAGGGCCCCTACGGACGGCTGCACTCCGGGGTGCGCACCCGGCCCAAGGTCACGCTGCTGGCCAGCGGGATCGGCGTGACCCCGATGCGGGCCCTGCTGGAGGAACTCGACTACGCCCCCGGCGAACTCACCCTCATCTACCGGGCCGGGCAGGAACGTGACCTCGTGCTGCGCCAGGAGATCGACGACCTCGCCGCAGCCCGAGGAGCCCAGGTTTTCTACGTATCCGGGCACCGGGCCCGGAACCGCAGCAGCTGGCTACCAGAATCGGCGGAGCACCTGTCGGATGTCGAGGCGCTGCGCGAACTCGTCCCGGACATCGCCGAACACGACGTGTACCTGTGCGGCGCCGACGCCTGGATGCGGGCGGCCCGCACGGCCGCCCGGCAGGCGGGGGTCCCCGCGGAACGCCTCCACCTCGAACGGTTCACCTGGTGAGCGCCGCGCCGGCGGGAACGGGGAGCACCGGGGCCAGCTCCAACGACACGGCCGCCGGCACCACCACGGACGCGACCACCACGGACCCGACCACGGAGGACGGGGCGCCCACCGGCTCCTCCGCCACGACCGGGTCCACGGGGTCGGGGTCGACCGGATCGTCGACCG
>JARRQM010000474.1:0-2936 GCA_037381765.1 Kineosporiaceae bacterium | reverse complement strand
CGCAGCACCCCGCCGTCACCACGGACCGATTCGGTGACGAGGATCCCCTTGACCGACGGCGGCCAGACCATCCCGGTGGGGTGGAACTGGATGCACTCCATGTTGATCAGGGTCGCCCCGGCACGCAGGGCGAGGGCGTGCCCGTCGCCGGTGTACTCCCAGCTGTTGCTGGTCACCTTGTAGGACTTGCCGACTCCGCCGGTGGCGATGACCACCGCCGGGGTTTCGAACATGACGAAGTCGCCGCTCTCCCGCCGGTACCCGACCGCCCCGGCCACCCGGCCGTCGGCGAGCAGCAGGTCGGTGATCGTCAACTCGGCGAAGACCCGGAGATAGGCCTCGTGGTCGCCGTGTTCGCGGGCGTCATCCTGTTGCAGGGAGACGATCTTCTGCTGCAGGGTGCGGATCAGTTCGAGTCCGGTGCGGTCGCCGACGTGGGCGAGCCGGGGGTACTCGTGACCGCCGAAGTTACGCTGACTGATCTTGCCGTCGGGGGTCCGGTCGAACAGGGCGCCGTAGGTCTCCAGTTCCCAGACCCGGTCCGGCGCCTCCTTGGCGTGGAGTTCGGCCATCCGCGGGTTGTTCAGGAACTTCCCGCCGCGCATCGTGTCCTTGAAGTGGACCTGCCAGTTGTCCTTGGCGTTGACGTTGCCCATCGCGGCCGCGGCACCACCCTCGGCCATCACCGTATGGGCCTTGCCGAACAAGGACTTGCTGATGATCGCGGTCCGCATGCCCTGCTCGCGGGCCTCGATCGCGGCGCGCAGTCCGGCGCCGCCGGCACCGATCACCACGACGTCGAAGGAGTGTCGTTCGAGGTTGCTCATCGCTGGTTCGTCCTCACGCAGATGCGCTCGTCGGGTGGCCGGGTCAGTTCAGGAAGCGCAGGTCGGAGATCCACCCCGCGGAGACCGCCATGATGTAGGCGTCCGTGACGATCACGCTGGTCAGCGAGGCCATGGCGAAGGTGCCGTGGCGCGGGTTGAGCCGGGAGACGAACGTCCACATCTTGTAGCGCAGCGGGTGGGAGGAGAAGTTGTTGATCCGGCCGCCGAGCGCATGCCGGGCGGCGTGACAGGACAGCGAGTACGACCACAGCAGACCCACGTTCACCGCCATGATCAGACTGCCCAGACCGAACCCGAAGTACCGGTGGAAGTTCATCGCGCTGAGCGGGAAGCGGGTCTCCCCGGTGTACTTCTTGTGCGGTTCGGGGACGGCGCAGGCCTTCGGGGAGAACCACAGCGAGCGGTACCCGGCCTTACGGTAGTAGTAGCAGGTGCCCCGGAACCCGGCGAGGATCGGCACGATCAGGATCGCGATCGGCACCTGCCCGGGGAAGTTGACGAAGGTGCCGAAGTCCGAGGCACCCGGGACACACTGCTCGCTGATGCACGGGGAATACACCGGGGTCAGGTAGCCCGACCCCGCGACGTAGTACCACTTGTTCATCACGAGCCGGACGATCGTGTACAGGATGAAGAAGTAGAGGATCAGCGCGGTCCAGTTCGGCTGGAAACGCCAGTTGTCGGTGCGCAGGGTTTTCGCGCTGATCCTGGCCCGGCCGGGTGCGAAAACACCCGACGAGCCGGTCGTGGACGGTCCGGCCTCAGTGGCCATGTCACACCCCTCACACGGGCCCAGCCCGCACGGAACTCATCGCTGATCACACGGCCTCGCGGGCACCGACAGGTCCGCAGTACCGGGGTCGTGCCCGGGACCGGCCCGACCGGATTTCCCGGACGCCCACCGGTGATGGCCACGACGCCGGGTACGGCCATCGTTCCCGAAGGGTTCGCGTCGCGCACAACGGCGCGAACGCACCGTCACGGCAGTGGGCAGTCTGGCCCCGGAACGGACCCAGGTAAAGCACTGCGGAACGTGACACGGGTTACGTGGCGCGACGGGCGTAGGCTCGGCACCATGCCCGACCCGACCCCGGCTCCGGCCCCGCCGCCGACCGCCACCACCCCCGCGGCCCGCCCCACCGCCCCACCGGACGCGGCCCCGGGCCTCGGTGACCGTACCGGCTCCGACCGGTTCGGGCGCACCCTCCGCCTCGAACTGGTCGACCAGGACCTGCGGGATTGGGAGGCCGTCGTCCTCGACGCCGACCCCGCGCGCGGCCTGGTCCTGGACCGCTCCGCCTTCTACCCCGGGGGCGGCGGTCAGGCCGCCGACCACGGCGTGCTCACCTGGGACGGAGGCCGTACCCGGATCATCGGCACCCGCCGGGAGGAGGATCCGTGGCTGCTGCCGCACGCCGACGACCCGCTGCCAGCCGCCGGCACCCGGGTACGGGCCGAACTCGACGACGTCCGGCGCACCGGCCTGATGCGCACCCACTCCGCACTGCACCTGCTGTCCGGGATCGTCTTCCGCGACGTCGGAGCCCAGGTCACCGGCGGCAACATGGAGCCGTTGCAGGCCCGGATGGACTTCAGCCTGCCGACCGTCCCGGACGGTTTCCGTGAGGCACTGACCCGGGCCTGCGCCGAGGAGATCGCCGCCGACCGGCCGATCACCGCCTTCACCCTGCCCCGCGAGGACGCGTTCGCGCGCTACCCCGACCTCATCCGCACGGCGACGAACCTCCTCCCCGACGATCTCCAGGAGGTCCGGATCGTCGACATCGCCGGACTCGACACCCAGGCCGACGGCGGCACCCACGTCGCCTCGACCCGGCTCATCGGCGGGATCGAGATCGTCAAGGTGGAGAACAAGGGCAAGGGGTTCCGCCGGGTCCGGATACGGATCACTCCCGGACCCGGCTGACCCTGCCGGCCGGCGCGGGCCGGCGCGGGTCCGCGCCGCCGCCCCACCGGTGCCGGACTTCCCAACCCGGACCCGGGCGTCTACTGGCGTGCGCCGGTCTGCACCACCACATCGTCGGAGCCGCCCTCCTGCGCGGCCCGCCGGGCCACCGGGGTGACCGG
>JARRQM010000473.1:0-3391 GCA_037381765.1 Kineosporiaceae bacterium | reverse complement strand
CCTACAGCAGCTTGAACAATTCCAGGCCTTACACCGGCGCAGCGCGCAGCTCGAACGCGAGGTCCGCGCACTCGGTACCGATCAGCGCGACCGGGATGACCAGCGCCCCGGAGGTCAAGGCGAGCCACCCCACCCCGGTGCGCCCGCGGTAGAGCCGCCCGTCCCGGGACCGGGTGCCCTCGGGGTAGATCCCGAAGGCGTCACCGCCGTGCAGCACCTCCAGCGCCGCCTCCAAGGCCGCCACCGACTCCCGCTGCCCGCCGCGGCGCACCGGAACCGCGTCGACCAGACGGAAGAACACCCGGTGGGTCCATCCCCGAAAACCGTGCCCCTCGAAGTACTCGGCCTTCGCCAGGAACCGCACCCGCCGCGGCACGGTCAACGGGATCACCACCGAGTCGATGAAACTGAGGTGGTTACTCGCCAGGATCACCGCACCCCGCCGAGGCAGCCGGTGCAACCCGATGATCCGCGGACGCCAGATCATCCGGAAAAGAAGCCCGACCACCCAGCGCGCAGCCCGGTATCCCACAGCCCCTCCTCCCGGACCCGGCACGCCGCCGGGGATCTCCGGCGGGTCACCAGGAACCCAGAACTGAGGGTAGCGAGCACGCCACACCCCGCCGGACCGGGCCCGGCCCGCCGCCTCCACCAAGCACAACGGTGCACACCGCACCGCACCGACACGCCCCCGAGCCAGGAAATCGACCGTCCGGTCGACCCTCTCCAGCATCCCCGCTGACCAGGTACGACAAGGATTCCCCGCAGGTCAGCCCGGAGTTGACAGGACCGCGCGGCGGGCTAGGTTTCTTCTCGGGCCGCCTTCCCCTCCAAGGCGGTCGCCGCGCTCGGGACACGACGTGGGACCAGGCCGAGGAAATCACCACCTCCTCTCCAGGATCTGGCGCCGCACCCGGTTCCGGTGCGGCGGCCACACGGTGGGCGCGTACCGGGCCCGCGCCGTCCAGTAGACAACGCAGGTGCCCTCGTAGCCGGCGAGGTCATCTGCGGACCGAAGGGCGTCGCGGGCCCGGGGCGACACCCGCCCCAGCAACCCGCCGTACCCTGCGGGAGTGCCCCGCAACCCCCTCCTCCGGAAGCCGACCCCGCACGACGGCTCCCGACCGCACCGCGGAGGCCTCCGCCCCGGCCCGGCGCTGCTCCTCGCCGCCGGCGCCGGAGCCGCCTACGGGCAGGCTTTCCCCCCACACGACTGGTGGGCACTGGCCCCGGTCTCCGTGTCCGCCCTCGCCCTGGCCACCCGGGGCCGCCGTCCCGCAGCCGCCGCCGCGCTCGGCCTGCTCACCGGACTCGTCGCCTTCATCCCCCTGCTCAACTGGGCCGGCGTGTACGTGGGCTGGCTCCCCTGGCTCGCCCTCGCCACCACCGAAGCCACCTACTTCGCCGCACTCGGCGCGCTCCTCCCGCTGGCCTGGCGGGTCCGGGGAGGGGCAGCCGGCACCATCACCACCCTCAGCGGGCTCTGGACCGCCCAGGAGGCGCTGCGCGGCCGGTTCCCCTTCGGCGGGTTCCCCTGGGCCCGACTCGCCTTCTCCCAGGCCGACGCGCCCACCCTCGGCCTCGCCGCGCTCGGCGGCGCCCCCCTCATCTCCGCCGCCGTCGCCGCCACCGGCGGATGCCTCGCCGTCGCCGCCGTCGCCGCCGCCACGGCCGCACACACGACCGGCCGCGGCACGACCGGCCGGTGGCGGACGGCCGCCCCGGTCCTGCTGCCCCTACTCGCCGGAGCCGCACTCACCATGGCCGGCACCGCCGTCCCCCGACCGGCCCCGACCGGCCCCGGCACATCCCGGATCCCGACCGGCCCCGGCATATCCCGGATCGCCGCCATCCAGGGCAACGTCCCCCGAGCGGGCCTGGACTTCAACGCCCAACGCCGGGCCGTCCTCGACAACCACGCGACCGCAACGCACCGGCTCGCCGCGGACGTGCAGGCAGGCCGGACCCCGCACCCGGACCTCGTCGTGTGGCCGGAGAACGCCAGCGACATCGACCCGTTCCGCAACGCCGACGCCACCGCCGTGATCCAGGCCGCCGCCGACGACATCGACGCCCCCATCCTGCTCGGCGCCGTCGTCCGAGGAACGCAGGACCACCAGGAGAACACCGCCGTACTGTGGTGGCCCGCCACGGCTGCACACCCCGGCCCCGGCGCGACCTACCAGAAACGACACCCCGCACCCTTCGCCGAATACGTCCCCTTCCGTTCCTTCTTCCGGATCTTCAGCGACAAGGTCGACCTCGCCGGAAAGTTCACCGCCGGCGACCAGGTCGGGGTCCTCGACGCGGGCACCATCCGGGCCGGCGACGTCATCTGCTTCGAAGTGGCCTACGACAGCCTCGTCCAGGACCCGATCCGGGCCGGGGCGAACCTGCTCATCATCCAGACGAACAACGCGACCTTCGGCTACACCGCCGAAAGCGCCCAACAGCTGGCCATGTCCCGGATCCGGGCGGTGGAAACCGGACGGTCCGTCGTCCACGTGTCGACCGTGGGGGAGTCCGGTCTGTTCCTCCCCGACGGAACCCAACTCGGCCACACCGAGCTGTTCACCCAACGCGTACTCACCGCCGAGCTTCCCCTGCGCACCGGGCTCACCCCAGCCGTACGACTCGGTACCGGCCCGGAGATCACGCTCACCGCGCTCGCCGCCCTCCTGATCGCCACGACACGACCCGGACCGTTCCGTCGACGCCGGGGCACCGCCCCGACCTCCCTGACGTTGCCCGGGCACACCCCGACAGGCCCCGAACCGGCCGCAGACCCCACGGCAGGACCGGTGACCGGGCCCTCAACCGGGCAGGAACAAGAACCCGCGGCAGAACCTGGAGGAACCCGGTGAGCATCCCGAACACACCTCGGACCAGCCGATGGGGACGGTGGCTCAGAGCCGGACTCGCCCTGATCGTCCTCACCGAAATCACGGTGGCCATCCTCACCGCCCGCCTCATCGGAATCCCCCTCACCGTTCTCACCGTGCTCGCCTTCAGCGCCTCCGGGCTCTGGCTCCTACACCGCACCAGCAGCAGGGCCCTGCACCACCTCGATCCGGCCCACCCGGCCCCCGGCACCGCCCCGACCCCGTCCGGGACGACCCGCCCCGTACCGGGAGCGGACCTGGCGATCCTTGCCGCGGCCGGGCTGCTGCTCACCCTTCCCGGCCTGCTCACCGGGATACTCGGCGCGCTCGCCGCCCTGCCCCCCTCCCGCCGGGCGCTGCGCCCCCTGCTCCTCCGGGCGGTCGCCCCCATCGCCGAGAACCTGCTGCGGACCACCGGGATGGCGCGGGTAGTCACCGGCGAGGTCGTCGAGGAGGAAACCGTCGTACACGTCGAGGTCGTCGAAGTCAGGGAGCAGCGTCCCGGTCCG
>JARRQM010000472.1:1882-3051 GCA_037381765.1 Kineosporiaceae bacterium | reverse complement strand
CCGCCGGTGCCGCCGGTGCCGGATTGAACATCACGGTGCGCGCTGCGGACGCCGGCTCGACACCCTGGGGGTTCCCCGGGCCCTGCGGTTGCGGGCCGGCCGGGGTCGCCGACGGCGATCCCGTTCCCGCGGCGGTCCCGCCGCCGGACGCCGCCGACGGTAGCGTCCGATCCTCTTCCTGCCCTCCGGCGACGGGGGACGGGGACTCCGGAGAACCGGCAGCCGGATCCGCGGAGGGACTCGACGACATGAACGACCTCCCTGGTCGAGCAGGTGCCCGGCGAACCCGAGCGGTCCGGGGCGCGTGCTGGGACTTCGCAGTCTTGCAGGCCCGGGCCCCGGTGCCGAAGTCGCTGTGGGCCGCCACACCGGCAGCGCCCGGTGCCTGTGGGCGAACCTGCGGTCCGGGAATACCAGGGCGGGCGTGGGCCGGGTCGGCCAGGGTCGCGCTCAGCTGGCCTCGATAGCCAGTTCTGCCGCCTTCCGCACCATGACCTCCGGGTCGGCGACGGCACGGTCCTGCAGCAACGGCAAGGTCGCGGGGTCCTCGGGCCACCCGATCGCGACCGCGTCCGTCGCCGAGACCCGTACCCACCCGTCGGGATCAGTGGTGGCGATCTCGCGCAGCGACGACAAGATCGCGGGGTCCCCGGCCCATCCCGCCACGAGCACACGCATCGCCTCGAAGCGCAGGGACCTCTTCTTCAAACCCTTCAGGGCCCCGTCGGGGTCGGTTGCGATGCCCTCGCTGACGTCGTCCGGTTCGCCTTCACCCACGGTTCGGGACGGCTCAACCTGCTGCTCACCGACGGGCACCGGATCGCCGCGACCCGCTCCGGGGCCAGCCTGGTGTGGCGGACGCTCGGCGACGGGGTGGTGGTCGCCAGCGAACCGTACGACGACGACGGTTCGCTGGTGGTCCCTGAGGGGCACCTTCTCCGGGCGGGGGCGGACGGGGTGCGCCTGGACCGTCTGTGACCCGCCCTCCGCCGCCTCGCCCGGCCCGTCGCCGCCGCTGCCCCTTGTCTCCCCGCTCCGACCTGATCCCGCCCCTGACCCGATGACCGGGAGGTCGACCCGTGCCCCACCGACAGGACAGCCGCGCCTCCGGCGACGGCCACGTCCCGCCGATCCGTTTCACCGACCATCTGCCCGCCTACTTCACCGAT
>JARRQM010000472.1:0-1861 GCA_037381765.1 Kineosporiaceae bacterium | reverse complement strand
GCTGCCGCCGAAATGGTTCTACGACAAGGCCGGCAGCGAATTGTTCGAGGACATCACCCGACTGCCGGAGTACTACCCGACCCGGTCCGAGCGGCAGATCCTGCGCCGCCATGCCGCGGACATCGTTGCGGCGGCCGGATGCGACACCCTGATCGAGCTGGGGTCGGGTTCTTCCGACAAGACCCGGCTGCTGCTGGACGCCCTGGACGGTGCGCACCGGGGCACCGCCCACGGGGACGGCGACCCCGGCGACGGACAGTGGGGCGACAGGCGACGGGATGACGGGCAACGGGATGGGCAACGGGGTGACGGACTGCACTACGTGGGCCTGGACGTCAGTGAGGACGCCCTGGTGGCGGCGGCGCAGGGTCTGCGCCGCGACTATCCGGGCCTGGGCATCGACATTGTCCGTGCCGACTTCGAGACCCAGCTCGGTCTCCTTCCCCGGGACGGGCGGGCACGTCTGGTCGCGTTTCTCGGCGGGACCGTCGGCAATCTCGAACCGGCCCCCGCCGTGACTTCCTTGCCGCGGTGCGGGCCGCGCTGCACCCCGGTGAGCACTTCTTGCTCGGCGCCGACCTGGTGAAGTCCGCCACCGTCATGGTGCCCGCGTACGACGACGCAGCCGGGGTCACCGCCGCCTTCAACCTCAATCTGCTGGACGTCCTGAATCGCCGGTTGGCTGAGGACTTCGACCGCGACGACTTCCGTCACGTCGCCGCCTGGGACACCGGCCGGGAGTGGATCGAGATGCGGCTGCGGGCGGTCCGCGCGGTCCGGGTGCGGGTGCGCGACCTCGACCTGGACGTGGCTTTCGAGGCCGGGGAGGAGCTGCGGACCGAGGTCTCGGCGAAGTTCCGCCGCGAGGCGCTCACCGGGGAGTTGCATGCGGCCGGTTTCGCCCCGGCCGGTTGGTGGACCGACGCCGACGGGATGTTCTCCCTGTCGCTGTGGCGGGCCGGCTGGTCGGGCCTGCACGGGAGATCCTGGCCCGTTCATCACCATCTCCGCCCTGAAATAGCATCACGATCCGGGCGACGACACCCGTGGTCGGCCCCAGACCGCTCAGGCGCCCATCGCCACAGCCTTCGGAGGGTTCTGCACCATGACCGGTCCTGTCTTCATCGCCAACGCCGGAGCATGCCTGGCAACCCGCAACGTCATCGAACGACGAGCCCGAGTGCGATTCATGGTGCGCGAACCGTCGAAGGCAGCCGCCGACAACGGGTGGCGCATCATCTCCGCCGCCGACGACTCGGACTACCTGGCCGGTGTCGACAACTGGCAGATCACGGACTTCAACACGGTGTGTCTGATCGAACCAGCACTGATCGGCATCTACGACCTGCCGGTCGGTTCAGACCTGCAGCTTGTCGACGACGGTCGGCGTCTGCGGATCGTGGATACCGCCACCGGCAACGAGCTCGGCGCCCAGGACCTCTACGTCCCAGGGGCCCCGACCCGCCAGTGGGGCGACCGCACACCACGGCCCTACGGCCGCTAGACCCTACGACCGTTCTGCCGCCTTCCGCACCATGACGTCCGGGTCGGCGACGGCACGGTCCTGCAGCAACGGCAGGGTCGCGGGGTCCTCGGGCCACCCGATCGCGACCGCGGCCGTCGCCGAGGCCCGTACCCACCCGCTGGGGTCAGTGGTGGCGATCTCGCGCAGCAACGGCAGGGTCGCGGGGTCCTCGGGCCACCCGATCGCGACCGCGTCCGTCGCCGAGGCCCGTACCCACCCGTCGGGATCAGTGGTGGCGATCTCGCGCAGCGACGACAAGATCGCGGGGTCCCCGGCCCATCTCACCCCGAGCGTCTCCACCGCCGTTTTACGCACCCACGAGTCAGGGTCGAGAGC
>JARRQM010000471.1:0-2584 GCA_037381765.1 Kineosporiaceae bacterium | reverse complement strand
CTACGGGCACCCGGTCACCACCGGCTACGAGATCCACCACGGGACCGTCCGTCCCGGGGCGGGCGCGCCGGGCGAGCCCTTCCTGGACGGGTGGCGGCGCGACGCGGTGTGGGGGACCACCTGGCACGGGGCCTGGGAGAGCGACGAGTTCCGCCGGGCCTTCCTCACCGAGGTCGCCGGACTTGCCGGCTCCACCTACGTCCCCCAGGGGCAGATCGCTTTCGCCGAGGTCCGACAGCGCCGCTTCGACGCCCTCGCCGACCTCGTCGCCGAGCACCTCGACACCGCCGCCCTGCACGCCCTGATCCGTGACGGCGTCCCGCCCGGCCTGCCCCGGCTGCCCCCGGGCGCCCGGCGATGACCCCGCCCACCGGCGCCCGGCCCGACGCCGGGCTGCCGGGGCCGGCTGCCGTGCTGCCCCGGCTGGTGGTGGCCGCCGCCGCCAGCGGCTCGGGCAAGACGACGGTGGCCACCGGACTGATGGCCGCCCTACGGCACCGCGGCCTGCAGGTCAGCGGGCACAAGGTCGGCCCGGACTACATCGACCCCGGTTTCCACGCCTTGGCCTGCGGACGCCCCGGCCGCAACCTCGACCCGCGCCTGGTGGGTGAGGATCGGGTGCCGGGCCTGCTGCTGCACGCGGCCGCGACACCGGTCCCGGCGGATGTAGCGCTGATCTATGGAGTGATTGGTATGTTCGACGGGGCCGAGGACCCGGCCGGGTTCGCCTCCACCGCCCACGTGGCCCGGCTCGTCCAGGCGCCGGTCCTGCTGGTCCTCGACGTGCGCGGGCAGGCCCGCACCGCGGCGGCCGTGGTCGCCGGACTGCGCGGCTACGACCCCGCGGTGCGGATCGGCGCGGTCGTGCTCAACCGGGTCGGCTCCCCCGGCCACGAACGGACCGTCCGGTCGGCCCTGGCCGAGCTCGGTGTCCCGGTCGCCGGGGTGATCCCGCGCCGGGCCGAGGTCGCCGCGCCGTCCCGGCACCTGGGACTGGTCCCCGTGGCCGAGCGTTCGGCGGAGTCCTCGGCGGTGGTGCAGGCCCTCGGCGAGCTGGTCGGGGAAACCGTGGACCTGGACGCGGTCCTGGCCCTGGCCCGCACCGCGCCGCCGCTGCCGGGGCCGGCCTGGGACCCCGCCCGGGAGCTGGCGGCACACCACCGGCACCCGACACCGGTCGGTGCGGCGACCGCCACCGGGCCGGTGGTGGCGGTGGCCGGCGGACCGGCGTTCACGTTCGGGTACGCCGAGACCGAAGAACTGCTCGCCGCGGCCGGAGCCCGGGTGGCGCGTTTCGACCCGCTGTCCGACGCGGACCTGCCCGCGGACACCTCGGCCGTGGTGATCGGCGGAGGATTCCCCGAGGTGTACGCCGAGGCGCTGGGGGCCAACACGGGCCTGCGCCGGGCCGTGGCCGACTTCGACGGCCCGATCGTCGCCGAGTGCGCGGGCCTGCTGTACCTGGGCCGTGAACTCGACGGGGTGCCGATGGTCGGCCGACTGCCCGTCCACGCCCGGATGACCCCCCGGCTGCAGCTGGGGTACCGGCGGGCCACGGCGGCCACCGACTCGGTCCTGGCGGGCGCCGGCACGGTCGTGACCGGGCACGAGTTCCACCGCACCAGCACCGACCCGCAGGCCGGAGCGGTGCCGGCCTGGCAGTGGGACGGGGCGGCGCACGGGTTCGTCCAGGGCCGCGTGCACGCCTCCTACCTGCATCTGCACCCGGCGGGAAACCCGGCATCGATGCTGCCGGAGCGGGCCCGCCGGCGTCCGAGGGCGCCGGCGAGCTGGTCTGGGTCGGGGTCGGTCCCGGGGACCCCGGGCTGATCACGGTCGCCGCAGTGCGGGCCCTGCGCGCGGCCGACGTGGTCATCGTGCCGGTCAGCACCGTGCCGGGCGGCGACGTCGGCGCGAAGGGGTCAGGTCGCGCCGAGTCGGTGGTCCGCGAGCATCTCGGCACCGATCGGGTGGTGCGGGTCCCGTTCGTGATGAGCGACCGGACGGGCGTGACGGCCAGACGCGCCGAGGCCTGGGAGACCGCCGCCCAGGTGGTGCTGGACGCCTTCGCCGAGGGCGCGACCACCGTCGCGTTCGCGACCCTGGGCGACCCCAACGTGTACTCCACGTTCACCTACCTGGCCGCCACCGTCCGCACGCGTGACCCCCGGGTGCGGGTACGCACGATCCCCGGGATCACCGCGATGCAGGACCTGGCGGCCCGCAGCGGCACCCCACTGTGCGAGGGCCGCGAGGTGCTCACCCTCGTCCCCGCCACGGCCGGGCCGCAGACGGTCGAGGCGAGCCTGCGCAGGGACGGCACCGTGGTCGTGTACAAGGGCAGCAGCGGCGGCGCGGCCCTGATGGAGGTACTCGCCCGCACCGGCCGACTCGACACCGCCGTCGTCGGGGCACGGCTCGGGATGGACGGCGAGCACCTGGCCCCAGCAAGCACCTGGGCCTCCGACACCGGTACCGGTACTGACACCGGTACCGAGGCCTGCACGGACACCGAGGCCGCCCACGTCCTGCGGCTGCCGTACCTGTCCACCGTGCTCGTACCCGCCGACCGTCGGCAGCGCGG
>JARRQM010000470.1:0-3345 GCA_037381765.1 Kineosporiaceae bacterium | reverse complement strand
ATGAAGACCGATCCGGTGGTCAATTTCAAAGATGTGAACTTCCAGGAACTGTAGAACAGCGACTACTACCTGTCGCAGACGGGCGGCTTCGGCGGTAGCTGACCGCTCCGGTCCACCCCGGCCCACCTCACCCCGGAGTCAGGTCCGGGCTCGGCCCCACCTCGGGTTCGCGGTGGGGTTGGGCCCGGTTCGTCCCCAGACAGGCCAGTCGTCCCACTATCCACAGTGTCCCCTTCCCCCTTCCTCGGGGCGATCACGGCGGCGAGGGTGGCTGCCGGAGGTGGTCGGAATGGGTGCGACGAGTGCGGTCGGGGCCTACGGGGAACGGGTTGCCGAGTCCTACCTGCAGGGGCTGGGGATGACGGTGCTGGCCCGAGGCTGGCGCTGCCAGATCGGGGAGATCGACATCGTCGCGGTCGACGGTCCGTGCTTGGTCGTCTGCGAGGTGAAAACCCGTCGCTCGACCCAGGCCGGAACGCCTTTCGAGGCGGTGACCCCGGCCAAACGGGCTCGGCTGCGCCGGCTGACCGCGGCGTGGCTGGCCGAAACCGGCGGCGGCTACTCCGACGTGCGCATCGATGTCGTGGCGGTCACCATTCCGCTCCGTGGACGTCCCCTCGTCGAGCATCTGCCGGGGGTGGTCTGATGGCGCTGGGCCGGACCGTCTCCGTCGGATTGATCGGACTCGACGGACATCTCGTCCAGGTCGAGGCCGATGTCGCGACGGGTCTCCCCGCCTTCGTTCTGGTCGGCCTCCCGGATACGGCCCTGGTCGAGGCCCGGGACCGGGTCCGGGCCGCGACGGCGAACTCCGGATGCCCGCTACCGGCCCGCAGACTGACCGTGAACCTCTCTCCGGCGGCCCTGCCGAAAGCCGGGACGGCCTTCGACCTCGCAGTGGCGGTAGCCCTGCTCGCCGCCACCGGAACGGTGCACCCCGGGTCGGTAGCGGCCCGGGTCCATCTCGGCGAGCTGGGGCTCGACGGCCGGGTCAAACCGGTTCGGGGGGTGCTGCCGGCGGTGCGGGCGGCCGTGGCCGCCGGATGGTCCCGGGTCGTTGTGTCCGAGCAGAACGCTGAGGAGGCCAGGCTGGTCCCGGGTGCCGAGGTCGTCGCGGTTCGTGACCTCGGGGAAGTGGTGGCGCTGCACGGTGGTGAACTCGGTCAACCGGCCCAGGACGTCCCGGCCGGTCCGGAACCTCCGCACCTCGTGGTCGTGACCGGCCGTTCCGGATCTGTCGAAGGAACCTCGGGTGGGGTCTCCGCCGCATCACGCCGTGGGGCTGCTGGCGCGGGCCCGGACCTCGCCGACGTGGTCGGGCAGGAGGAGGGGCGCCGCGCACTTGAGGTGGCCGCGGCGGGCGGGCACCACCTCCTGCTCGTGGGGCCTCCGGGGGCCGGGAAGACCATGCTCGCGGCGCGGCTGCCGGGTCTGCCTCGACCCGGCTGGGGGCTTACTCCGCAGACCCCCTTTCGAGGACCCGCATCACACGGCGACGGTCACCGCTCTGGTCGGTGGGGGGAACGGGGTTCCGCGCCCCGGCGCGGTCTCCCGTGCCCACCGGGGGGTGCTCTTCCTCGACGAGGCCGCCGAATTCCACCCCCGGGCGCTGGACGCCCTGCGCCAGCCCCTGGAACAGGGGGAACTGGTGATCCACCGGGCCCTCGGCGCGGCCCGCTACCCCGCTCGCTTCCAGCTCGTGCTCGCCGCCAACCCGTGCCCGTGCGGGATGTACACCGGTCGCGGTGACGCGTGCACGTGTACCGCGCACGCCCGCCGCCGGTATCTCGGCAAACTGTCCGGTCCGCTGCTCGACCGGGTGGATCTCCAGGTCGACGTGCTGGCCGTGTCCCGGGCCGCGATGGCCACCGCACAGGCGCCGGAGAGCACCGTCACCGTCGCAGCCCGGGTGGAGGAAGCCCGAGCACGGCAACGGGACCGGCTCGACGGCACCGCGTGGACGTGCAACGGAGAGGTCCCCGGGGCATGGTTGCGGGGGCCGTTGCGGGTCCCGGGGACGGTGACCGTCGACCTCGACCGGGCACTGGACCGCGGGCAACTATCGATTCGCGGCTACGACCGGGTGCTGCGCACCGCCTGGACAGTCGCCGACCTCGCTGGCCGGGACCGGCCGCATCGCGACGATGTGGGACAAGCTCTCCTGATGCGCCAGCGGGGGCCGGCGGTGGCGGCATGAGCGGCGGCCAGAACCGTTTCTGGGATGAGAGATCGGCCCGGGCAGCCTGGAGCAGGCTCACCGAACCCGGTGACGCAGCCGCCGGCCACTACGTCGCCGAGCTCGGGGCGGGACCGGCCCTGGGCGCACTGCTCGGCGGACACGCCCCGGCGGCCCAGGCCGCTCGCTGGCAGGCCCGGCTCGGTGCGTTGGACGTTCGCCGTGACCTCGCCGAGCTGGAACGGCTCGGGGGGCGGTTGATCGTGCCCGCAGATCCGGAATGGCCGGCAAGTCTGGACGATCTCGGTGACCGCAGGCCCTTCTGCCTGTGGGCCCGAGGGCCGCATCCCCTCGCCGGACCGGGGGCCCCGGAACGGTCCGTGGCCGTCGTCGGCGCCCGAGCCTCCACCCGGTACGGCGAGCAGGTCGCCGCCTCCTTGGCCGCCGGGGTCGCCGACCAAGGGGTCGTCGTGATCTCCGGAGCCGCCTACGGGATTGACGCCGCAGCGCACCGGGGCGCCCTCGCCGTCGACGGACCTACCGTCGCGATCCTCGCCGGCGGTCTGGACCGGCCGTATCCGCGGGGAAACACCCGGCTGATTGAACGGATCGCCGCCGACGGCTGCGTCGTCAGTGAGGTTCCTCCGGGAACCGGCCCCACCCGGTGGCGTTTCCTTCAACGCAACCGGCTGATCGCCGCTCACGCCGGGGCGAGCGTGGTGGTCGAGGCAGCCTTGCGCTCGGGGGCGGCGACCACGGCCCGTGAGGCGGCAGGGCTCGGGCGTCCGGTCGCGGCTGTGCCAGGGCCGGTCACCTCACCCGCATCCGCCGGATGTCACGCGCTCCTCCGGGAGGGAGTCACCTGCGTCACCGGCGCGGATGAGGTCCTCGAATTGCTCGCCCCGGTCGGGGAAGACCTGGCGCCGCGCCGACGCGGGCACGAAGCCGACCATGACGGTCTCGACCCGGACCAGATCCGGGTCCTCGACGCCCTCCCGCTGAGGGGCACCTGCAATGAACCCGCACTGTGCCGGGAAGCCGGTCTCGACCCGGCCACCGTACGGGCCTGCCTCGGGATTCTCGAACTACGCCAACTCGCCCGGCGCCGCGATGACGGGTGGCGGCGAGCCGCGCCCCGGCCTGGACCGGGCAACGGTCCCCGGGCCCGG
>JARRQM010000469.1:0-2740 GCA_037381765.1 Kineosporiaceae bacterium | reverse complement strand
GCCGCCCCCAGGGCGGACTGGGCGAGCCCGAGGTCCCGGCGGATACCGGGGGTGTCCGGCGCAAGGTCCACGACCTGATCCAGGTGGAAGGCCCGGCGCTCCAGGTTCTCCACTGTCTGCGGCGATCGTTCGATCCGGCGGGCCAGCCCGAGATGCCAGGCGACCAGCCGGGAACGGGGCACGAGTCGGGCGGCCGTCTCGCAGATCAGGGGGTGGTGCACGACGAACCGTGAGCCCTGCGGGCCCAGCTCGACGTCGAGGAGCCCGAACCGGCGCAGCCGTTCCAGACAGCCGGCGGCCTCCCGGTGGCTCACCGGCACCACGTCTGCGGCAACGGCGATCTCGACCGGGGCGGCGGCCACCGCGACGAAGCCGAGCATCCGCCGATCGTCCTGGTGCAGCAGGTCGATCCTGGCCGTGATCGCCTCCTCGAGCGACCCCGGCAGCTGTCCGGGCTCCGCGCCGTCGCTCGCGACCTGGGCGAGCTCGATCAGGAAGAGCGGGTTCCCCCTGGCCCGTTCGACGACGGCACTGCGCCGGGCAGGGCCCAGTTCGGGACCGGCCAGCGACGTCAGGAGCCGGGCCGATTCCCCGTCGTCCAGTTCGGTCAGTTCGATCAGGGTGCTGCGCCGCCCGCCCATGGGCGCCTTCGGTGCCTCGACCGGTCGGGTCGTGCACACGACCAGCACCGGCAGCGCCGCCGCGAGGTGGAGCAGTTCGTCGACGAAGCCCGGGAGCGTCTCGTCGGCGTTGTGCAGATCCTCCACGACCACGACCGCCGGGCCAACGCCGCTGGTCAGGTAGGTCGACCAGGCCCAGACCGGCACGTCCGGGGCCGTCACCTGCGCGAGCAGCCGGGCGATCGGTGCGTACCTGCCGTCACCGTGCGGGCGGCAGGCGGCTTCCACCCAGTGCTCGGCGCTCCCGCGGTCCGCGAGGGCCCGGCGGAGCTCGTGGACCAGCCGGGTCTTCCCGATACCTGCCTCACCACGGATCGTGACCAGGCGGGACTTCCCTGCGCTGACGCAGTCGTCGGCGAGCGCGAGGATCTCGGCGAGCTCGCCGGTCCGCCCGGTGAACTCGGCCGTGGACATCGGCTGTGCCTGGAGCAGCCGGACCAGGACGGCGTCGCCACCGGACGCGGCTGCGAGGTCGGCGAGGCCGGACAGTCGCGCCGCGGTCGCCCCGTCGAGCACCACGGATCCCGGTTCGGCGAGGGCGGCGCGCAGGCGCACCCGGTTGGCGAGCTCGCCGACCACGTCGAGGCCTTCGGACGTGGAACGCACCATCGCCGTCCCGGTGGCGATCGCGACGCGGGGACAGGCCGGGGCGGTGGCGAGTTCCAGGGCCAGTTGCGCGGCCCGGCGGGGCTCGTCGCCCGTGGCCGGCGCTCCGAGGACGATCAGGGGCCCGGTGCGGGGGTCGTGGCTCGACCGTCCGCCGAACCGGCCGGCGAGGTCCGCGACCCGGTCGGCCAGCTCCGCCATCAGCCGCTCGAACGCCTCGGGGTCACCGGCGTCGTCCGGTTGGGCCGAGACCAGCGTCACGGTGCGGAGTTCGGTGAAGGTCCCGGTGGAGCCCCGCGGTCCGGGACCTTCACCGAGCAGCGCGCCGTCCTGGTTGAGGATGGACCGTTCGAGGGCTCTGAGCTCCGGGCCCGGGTCGACGCCGAGCTCGTCGACCAGGTTCCGGCGCAGCCTGCGGTAGGCGGCCAGCGCGTCGCGCTGCCGTCCCGACCGGTACAGCGCGATCATCAGCGCCTGCCAGGCGCGCTCCCGGTACGGGTGCTCCGCGACGAACCGCTCACAGGCGGCGGCGACAACCGCCGGGCTGTCGAACGCCAGTTGCGCGTGCAGCAGGTCCTCTTCGGCGGCCAGCCGAAGCTCGTCGAGCCGGGCGCGCTCGATCCCGGCGAACGGCGCGTCGACGTCGGCGAGCATCGGCCCCCGGAAGAGACCGAGCGCCTCGGAGAGCACGCCGAAGCGGTCGGCCCGGTCGGTCAGGTCCGTGGCCTGCCGGGTCAGCGCGATGAAGCGCCGGCTGTCGATGGCGTCGTCGAGGGCTTGGAGCCGGTAGCCGTCCCCGACCCGGGTGATGACGTCCGGGCCGAGGACCCGGCGCAGGTTCCCCACGTACTTCTGGATGCTCTTGGTCACGGTGGTCGGTGATTTCTCGCCCCAGATCCGGTCGAGCAGGGCGGTCACCTGGACCGGGTGCGGGGCGTCGACCAGGAGTGCGGCCAGGACGGCGCGCTGCTGTGGCGGCCCCGGGGAGACCTGGCGGCCCGCGACGTCCAAATCCAGAGGCCCGAGGTCCCGGAACCGCACGCCGTTCCTCCCGCGTCTACCGGTTCTCTACCGACCAGGAACCCGACTGCCGCAGGCTCCGGAGATGGGGAAGCACGTAGGGCACCCCGACCTCGACCCGTTGCACGATCTGCGATTCCGTTGAAGATACACGGTTCTGCGCCGGGTGAGGCCGCCGACAAGGCGGACCAAAAGGGACCTCACCGGCAGGAAGGAACCATCATGAGTCTCCCCGCAGCACGCTTGCTCGTGCACGTTTTCACCTCGCCGGAGCCCGCCCGCGGCGGGTCGCGTCCGGACCGGGCGTCCCGGCGGTGGTGGCGTCTGTGGTAGCACGCCGGCGGGCCCGTCGGGAGCCCGCGGGCCGCCACGGGGACGCCTGCGGCGGCTGATGCCGGACCGGGAGGGGATCCTGCACCGGACGACGTCGTGTG
>JARRQM010000468.1:0-2976 GCA_037381765.1 Kineosporiaceae bacterium | reverse complement strand
AGCGTCCAGCGCCGCAGGTGCTGGGAGGTGGGATGCGCGGTGGACATGGTGTGCCGTTCGCTCCGGATCGACGGTGCACGCGGTTTCGGTGGGGGACCCCGGCCGGGGCATCCGGTGTGGCGGGGCAGGGCCGGGGTGTCCGGCCCGGGGGCAACGGGGCAGAGCCGGGGGTGTCCGGCCGGTGGTTCAGAGCCGGGTGAGGATCTCCGCACCGGTGTCGGTGACGAGGATGGTGTGCTCGAACTGGGCGGTGCGTTTCCGGTCGCGGGTGAGTACGGTCCAGCCGTCGTCCCACATGATCCAGTCGTAGCTGCCGAGGGTGAGCATGGGCTCGATGGTGAACGTCATCCCGGGTTCCATCACCGTGTCGTACTCCGGTGCCGCGTCGTAGTGCGGGATGACGAGGCCGGAGTGGAAGACGGTGCCGATCCCGTGCCCGGTGAAGTCCCGGACCACCCCGTAGCCGAAACGCCGGGCGTAGGCCTCGATCACCCGGCCGATGACGTTGATCTGGCGTCCGGGGGCGACCGCCTTGATCCCGCGGAGCATGGCTGCTTCGGAGCGTTCGAGCAGCAGCGCCGATTCTTCGTCGACGGTCCCGACCGGGTAGGTGGCGTCGGTGTCGCCGTGTACCCCGATCCCGTCGACGACGAGGTAGCAGGTGATGTCGATGTTGACGATGTCGCCGTCGGTGAGCACGGTCGAGTCCGGGATGCCGTGGCAGATGACCTCGTTCACGCTCGTGCACAGCGACTTCGGGTAGCCGCGGTAGCCGAGGGTCGACGGGTAGGCGCCGTGGTCGCACATGAATTCGTGGCCGACCCGGTCGAGTTCGTCGGTGGTCACTCCGGGACGGATGTGTCGGGCCACTTCCTGCAGGGTCTGTGCGGCGAGTTTCCCGGCGACCCGCATGGCCGCGATCGTGTCCGGGTCCTTGACCTCGGGCCCGCGGAAGGGGGCGGGGGCGGGGCGGTCGACGTACTCCGGGCGGGGGACCGCATCCGGGACGGGCCGGCGGGGGCCGACGGTGCCGGGTTTCAGCGTGCCGAGGGGGGCCGGGCCGGGACGTGCGGAGGCGGAACCGGTTGGGACGGACATGGCAGCAGTCTAGGTGGCGGGCGCGGGACGGCCTCCCGCTCGGCACCCGGACGTCCGGGGTTTCCGGTGCTCTGGGTCCTTCTGGCGTGGCTCTGCCCGGCCCGTTGGGGCTCGGTCCGGTTCGCCGGGGCTCGGTCCGGCCTGTTGGGGCTCTGTCCGGTTCGCCGGGGGCGGGATAGCCTCGATGGATGGAGTCCACGCAGTACTGGTTCAACGTCCGCAGCGGGCAGGTTGAGACCGTCTACGACAAGAGCCAGGCGAAGGATCTGCTCGGGCCGTACCCGAGCCACGCGGATGCGGCGCGGGCACTGGACCGGGCACGGGAGCGCACCGAGGACTGGGATGAGGAAGACCGCCGGTGGCGGGAAGGCGAGGACTGACCCGGAACCAACCCCGGAACCAACCCCGGGACGGTGACCGAACCGGGGACGGCGACCGAACCGGGGACGGGCCCGGGGCCCGGATCCGTAGTCGTGGGTCAGCCCGACCGCCCTGGGCGTGATCGGCCGGTCTGCTCTGGTGCATGATGGCGCCACGAAACCGGAGCCGGGCGGCGGAGCGGGAGGGGGTGGGGTATGACCGAGGGCAGGCCGCTGCGGCCCGACGATCCCACGAAGATCGGTGCCTATCGTGTGTTGTCCCGGCTCGGGGAGGGCGGCCAGGGTGTCGTCTACCTGACGATGGGGCCGAACGGCGCCAACTACGCGGTGAAGGTCCTGCGGGCGGAGTGGTTGCAGGATCCGACGGCCCGTCGCCGTCTCGGCCAGGAGGTGGATCCGACGGCCCGTCGCCGTCTCGGCCAGGAGGTCACTGCCGCGGCGCAGATCGCGCCCTTCTGCACGGCCAGTGTCGTCGAGGCGGCGCTGGAGGGGGATGAGCCGTACGTCGTCACCGAGTACGTCAAGGGTCCGACGCTCGCCCAGTTCGTCGAGGCGCACGGAACCTTGTCGGGGACGGACCTGCACCGGTTGGCCATCGGCACGGCGACCGCACTCGTCGCGATCCACCAGGCCGGCGTCGTTCACCGGGACCTCAAACCGTCGAACGTCATCCTCAGCCCGGAAGGGCCGCGGGTCATCGACTTCGGGATCGCCCGGGAACTGACCGCGGCGGTCACCGTCACCGACCGGGTCATCGGGACCCCCATGTACATGGCGCCGGAGCAGGTGCGCGGTGAGACCGTGGGCCCGGCGGCGGACCTGTTCGCCTGGGCGTCGACGGTGGCGTACGCGGCGGTCGGGCGTGCCCCGTTCGCGGCCCCCTCGATCGCGGCGATCGTGCACCGGTTGACCAGCCAGCCGCCCGACCTGGACGGGGTCGAGGAACCGCTGGTGAACGTGCTGGAACAGTGCCTGGCCAAGTCCGCGCAGGTCCGACCGACGTCGCAACAAGTACTCATGCTGCTGCTCGGGCAGCCGCTGCCGAAACGGGACGCCTCCGACCCGACGGAGCTGCTCACCGAGGCGTTGGCCGCGGCGACGACGGCGATGCCGGTGCAGCGGGCCGGTGATACCGCGGTCGACCTGGAGAACGGTGGCGTCACGCGTGCCGCCGACGCCCCCGTCGGGCCAGACGCGGATGCCGGGACGGGCCCGGGCGGCCCGGACGGTGGCGGGACGGGTACCGACGACGGCGGGACGAACGCCGGTGCCGGGGCCGCTCCGGATGAGAGCGCGCAGCTGGCGGAGACCAGGGCGCCCGCTCCGATCCCGGCTCCTGGTAGTCCTGGCGGGGGGGTGAGCGGGGAACTGGAGATGTCGGCCCCGGAAACTGCGCCGTGGCCGGGAGACCGGACATCGGGGCCACAGCAGACATCGGGGCCGCAGCCGACGTCCGGTTGCGGCTGTGGACGTCCCGGGACGGCCTGCGGCCCGGACG
>JARRQM010000467.1:0-3627 GCA_037381765.1 Kineosporiaceae bacterium | reverse complement strand
CTCCGGGCCGGTCGCTCGGCGGTCGGCCCGTGACCGGGTGGCCCTGGGGCCCGGTGTGCCTGAGGGGCCTGGTGTGGTTGAGGGGGCCGGCGTGGCTGAGGGGCGCGGTGTGCCTGAGGGACCCGGCGCGGCTGAGGGGATCTGCACGGTCGGGGGGATCGGGGGGGCCGGAGGGACCTGGGGGGTCGGGGGGGCCGGTGCAGCCCGGGAAGCCTGCGCGGTTGGGGGGACCGGCAGGGTCGGGGGGACGCGCACGGCCAGGGGGACCGGAACTCCCGGAACCTCGGGGGCAGTCGCCTCGCGTTCGGTCCGTTCCGGCCTCGCAGGTTCCGGAGCGCCACGGTGGCGCGCCGCCCCGCCGGAGCTTCCACGACCCCGCCGCGGAGGTTTCGGCGGGGCGGCCGAGGAAAGGACGAGCGGAACCGTGGGGGCGGCCGGGTCAGCGGGCCATCCGGCCCGGCTCCCGTCCCCGCGCCGGTCCCTGTCCTCGTCCCCGCGCCTGTCCGTGTGCCCGTTTCCGGCCTCGTTCCCGTCCTCGTCCCCGTGCAGCAACTGTTGGAAACTCGGCCTGCCGGGCGAGTTCCCGGAGGCGAGAAAGAGGTCGTCGTCGGGTACGGCAGTGGCCTTCCTGCCGCGCCGGGATGCGGTCATCGTGCTCACCTTCCCCCGTGCTCCGCGGCGTTCCTACCGGAGTGTCCGAGCCGGATACGTCCTCCCGGGGCCGGTGCGGTACGCCTCGTTCCGTCGTTCCCGATGTGCCCGTCGCGGCCAGTATGCACGCGCTCACAGCTCTTTGTAGCGAGAGTGTCACAATTCGTGGCGTTCGGGGGTGGGGTGGGTTACCTCCGGGCGGTGGCTGCGGCCCGGACCAGCCGGTCCCGGACGGCGGCGCCGATCCCTTCCGGCGGTGGGGGGACGGCGATGACCTGCGTGAGGCCCAGGGCATCCGCCTCGCGCAGGGCCCGGTACAGCGCCCGGGCGTATCCGGCGGGGTCCTCCGGGGCCGACAGTCGTACGACCCCCGGCGGGGTGGGGACCGCGGCGAGGGCGAGCAGTCCGGTCCGCGGCGGTCCGGACGTTTCCGGAACGCCGGATATCTCCAGAATCCGGGACGTCACCGGGGCGCCGGACGTTTCCGGAACGTCCGGGAACCCGGCGAGGTCGTCCACGACCCGCACGGTGGCGCGCGGTGCGTAGTGGGAGGCGAGGGTGCCCGGTGCCCGGACCGGGGAGTCGTGCTCCGCCACCGGGACCCCGCCGACCCGGGTCACCTCGGTCACGGTGACCGCACCGGGGCGGAGCAGCACCGGAGCCGGGCCGGTGCAGTCGACGATCGAGGACTCCACCCCGACCGCGCTCACCCCGCCGTCCAGGACGAGATCGAGGCCCGGCCGGAGCAGTGCGCCGAGTTCGTCGAGGACGTGCCCGGCCGAGGTCGGGGAGACCCGGCCGAAACGGTTCGCCGACGGGGCGGCGACCCCGGCGCCGAAGGCGGTGAGCAGGCGGTGCGTGACGGGATGCGCGGGAACGCGCAGCCCCACCGTGTCCTGCCCGCCGGTCACGTGATCCCCGGCCCGTCCGGTGCGGGGGAGCACCAGGGTGAGCGGACCCGGCCAGAACCGTTCGGCCAGCCGGCGGGCGTAGTCGGGAACTCGCCGGCCGGGCCCACCGGTCGAGGTCTCCGGCTCCGGGCAGGTGCACGATCAGCGGGTGGTCGGCGGGGCGACCCTTGACCGCGTATATCCGGGCGACGGCCGCGGGGTTCTCCGCGTCGGCACCGAGCCCGTACACCGTCTCGGTGGGCAGCCCGACCAGCCCCCCGGCAGTCAGCAGGGCGGCGGCCAGATCGGGGTCGGTACTGAGCAGGGCCGTGGAGCGCACCGGGGCATCTTCGCGCACCGGACGGCTTGGCGTCCGGACCGGGCCGGGTGCGGCGTACGCGCTGGACGGCGCGGCGTCCGGACCGGGCCGGGTGCGGCATGCTGGGCCGGTGAGCAGCGCGCCCGTACCGCAGCCGGAAGCCGGACCCGTCTGGGATATCGCCGTCGTCGGAGCGGGGCCGGCCGGGTCCGCCGCGGCCCTCGCGGCCCTGCAACGGTGGCCGCAGGCCCGGGTGCTGCTCCTCGACCGGGCCGCTTTCCCCCGGGACAAGACGTGCGGCGACGGCGTGGCCGCGCAGGTCGTCGACATCCTCGACCGGCTCGGGGTCGGCGACCTGCTCGACGACTGGCCGCGGGTGAACCGGCTGCGGCTCGGTTTCCCCGAGGGCATCGGGGTGGCCCGGCGGCTGCGCCGGCCCACCATCGTGATACCCCGGGCCGTGTTCGACGCCCGGCTGGTCGACGCCGCCGTCCGGCGCGGCGCCGTGCTGCGCCAGCACCGGGTGCGCCGCCTCACCCGGGCGACCACCGGGTCGGGGGACCCCGTGCTGGAACTCGACGGGCAGCTGCGGGCCCGGGTGGTGATCGGGGCGGACGGGGCGCATTCGGCGGTCCGCACCGGTCTCGGACTGCCCGGTCCGCGGCCCGACAGGACGGCGATCGCCCTGCGCGGGTACGCCCCGGTGAGCGCCGGACGGGAACGGGAGCAGGTGATCGCCTTCGCCGGGCACACCGCCTGGCCCGCCTACGCCTGGTCCTTCCCGATCGGTGACGGGCGGGCGAACGTCGGCTACGGGGAGGCCCTGCCGGCCCGCGGGCCGGGCCCCGGCCGGGCCCGGATGCTCGACCGGCTGGCCGCCCTGCTTCCCGGGGCCGAGATCGGCGGGGCCGACTGGAAGGCGCACCACCTGCCGCTGTCCACCGGGCGGGTCCGGCAACCGGACGGCCCGGTGCTGCTCGCCGGGGACGCTCTCGGCCTGATCAACCCGCTCACCGGCGAGGGCATCCACGCCGCGGTCCGCAGCGGGGCGATCGCCGGTCTCGCTGCCGCCCAACAGGTGCACCGGGGCAGCCCGGACCGTGCCGCCGCGGTCTACCGGGCCGGATTACATGCCGCCCTGGGCCGGCACCTGCGGCACATGGCCGCGGTGGCCCGGATGACCGGGGACGTCCGGGTGGTGTCCGCCGGGCTCCAGGTGGCTGCCGAGGATCAGCGGATCTTCGACGATTTCGTCGACCTCGGGCTCGCCGACGGCGCGCTCACCGGCCGCATGGTGCTCGCCCTGGCCCGCCGGGGCGGTGTCGCCGGGGTCGCGGAAACCCTGCGGGGGACGGTGGGGGGACGGACCCCAGCCCGAAACGGCTAGGGCGCGTTTCGGAACTCCGTTTCGGGGCTGCACGGCGCCCGGATAGCGCCCAACCGCGTTCTCGTCGCCCCCGCCACCCGGGTGCGGTCGAGCCGGCACTCGGGCCATGCCACCGAGGAACGGGGACTGTCCGGACAGGCCTCAGGCTTGTCCGGGTGAACTCAGGACAGGCCCCAGGCTCGTCCGGGTGAACTCGGGACAGGCCCTAGGCTTGTCCGGGTGAACGCTGACCGGGGCACCTCGCGTCTGCTGAGCCGGCTGGCGGCACCACGGTCGCGGGCCCTTGCCCGCAGCTGGTACCTGGTGACCGCGGTGGTCGGTGGTGCCGCCCTGATCGTGCAGGTCGCGGTGAGTATGACCACCCTGCCGCATCCGCCGAC
>JARRQM010000466.1:0-3820 GCA_037381765.1 Kineosporiaceae bacterium | reverse complement strand
CGTCCGCACCGGGGCCCGGGACCGCCCTGGGGTTGCCGGCGCCTGCCGACGACCAGGGGCCGCCGATTACCAGGGGCCGCCGACTTACAGGTAGGCGTCCACCGATCCCCGGCCCGAGGCGGCCCCGCCGGCGTCCGGGGACACGAGGTGGGCGGCGGCCAGGGCGGCGCCGCGCAACGCCTCCGGACGCGCCGCGATCATGGCCACCTGGTCCTGCGCGCTGAGCCCACCACCCTGCGCGGCGGGGCCGGCGAAGTGGGCGGCGGGCGGCGCGGGCCGGCCGGTGACGGCGGACAGCTCCATGTGCGGCACGTCCCTTCCCGGCGCGGGCACGCCGACAACCCTCTGCCGGGGTATCGGATGCCGGGGCAGGTGGCTGGATCCGCCGATCCGGTGATCCCGCTGGCGGCCCCGAACCCGGTCACCGCCTCGACGTGAAACTCGCTGGCCGCGGCCGGTCCAGGGTGGGAACCTGAAACCCTATGGATGACACGATCGACACCACCGGTATCAGCGATCCGAACGGCGAGCAGTACGACCTCGCCGACCGGCAGGCCCTGCGCCGGGTCGCCGGATTGTCCACGGAACTGCAGGACGTCACCGAGGTCGAGTACCGGCAGCTGCGCCTGGAACGCGTTGTCCTCGCCGGGCTGTGGACCACCGGGACGGCCGCCGACGCCGAGAACGCCCTGCACGAACTCGCCCTCCTCGCCGAAACCGCAGGTTCCCAGGTACTCGACGGGGTGCTGCAACGCCGGATCACCCCCGACCCCGGGACCTTCCTGGGCGCCGGCAAGGCCAGCGAGCTGAGATCCCTCGTCGAGGCCCTCAGCGCGGACACGGTGATCTGCGACGGGGAACTCACCCCGAGCCAGCGGCGCGGCCTCGAAGACATCGTCGGGGTCAAGGTCGTCGACCGGACCGCGTTGATCCTCGACATCTTCGCCCAGCACGCGAAGTCCCGGGAAGGTAAGGCCCAGGTCGAACTCGCCCAGTACGCGTACCTGCTGCCGCGGCTGCGCGGCTGGGGCGAATCGATGTCCCGGCAGGCCGGTGGACGGGTGGCGGGAGGCGCCGGGATCGGCTCCCGCGGTCCCGGGGAGACGAAGATCGAACTCGACCGGCGCCGGATCCGCACGAAGATGGCACGGCTGCGCCGGGAGATCGCGGGGATGGGCACCGCCCGGGTGACCCGCCGTGATTCCCGCCGCCGCAACGTCGTGCCCAGCGTCGCCATCGCCGGATACACCAACGCGGGGAAGTCCAGCCTGCTCAACCGGCTCACCGGGGCCGGAGTGCTGGTCGAGGACGCCCTGTTCGCCACCCTCGACCCGACGGTGCGCCGGGCGGTCACCCCGGACGGTCGGGCGTTCACCCTCACCGACACCGTCGGGTTCGTCCGGCAGCTGCCGCATCAGCTGATCGAAGCGTTCCGTTCCACCCTGGAGGAGGTTGCCGACGCCGACGTCGTCCTGCACGTCGTCGACGGCAGCCACCCCGACCCCGAGGGACAGATCGCCGCGGTCCGCGCCGTGCTCGCCGACGTCGAGGCGGCGGAACTGCCCGAACTCATCGCCGTGAACAAGACCGATGCCGCCGACCCCGAGGTCATCACCCGGCTCCTGCGGGCACACCCCGGTGCCGTCGCCGTATCCGCCCGCACCGGGGCCGGGGTGGTCGACCTTCGGGAGGCCGTCGCCGCCCTGCTGCCCCGCCCCGACGTCGACGTACACGTCCTGCTGCCCTTCGACCGCGGAGATCTCGTCAGCCGCGTGCACACCGCCGGGGACGTGCTCGCCGAGGAACACACCCCACACGGCACCGTGCTCCAGGCCCGGGTCTCGGACCCCGGTCCGACCGGTGAGCGGGCGATCCGCCCGGGACACCCGGGGCCTACCGGCGGTGCGGAGCCCGGGGGAGGGCAACCACCTCGGACATGGTGGCGAAGGACGGCTGGGCGCCGCGACGGGTGACGGCTGCCGCCCCCGCCCGGACCGCGAGTTCGAGGGCCCCGAGCGGGTCGACCCCGGCGGCCAGCTGCTGTGCCAGCGCCGCGGTGAACGCGTCCCCGGCACCCGTCGTATCGACGACGTCGACCGGTGGCGGACGCACGGAGCGGTGCCGTACCCCGTCGACGGCCACGGCCCCCAACGCGCCGAGCGTGATGACGACGACGGACGGCCCGCGCCCGCGCAGCAGGCGGGCCGTCCTCGCGGCACCATCCGGAGCGGGCGCGCCGAGGAGTGCGGCGGCCTCATATTCGTTGACGACGAGGACATCGCAGCGTTCCAGCAGTGGCGGCGGGACCGGGCCGACCGGCGCGAGGTTGAGGACGACGAGCCCGGTCGCCAGACGTGCTGCGGCGAGGCTCGTCCCCGCATCGACCTCGCCCTGGAGCAGGAGCACCCGGGACCGCCGCACCTCATCCCGGTCGACGTCGGCGGCGTCCAGCCGGGCATTCGCCCCGGGGGAGACGACGATGCTGTTCTCCCCGTCCGGGGTGAGCAGGATCAAGGCCGTCCCGGTCGGCGCCGTCGTCGTCCGGAGGCCGCTCGCCTCGACGCCGGCACCGGTCAGGGCCTCGCGGAGGAACCGGCCGTGGGCGTCGTCGCCGACCCGTCCGACGAAAGCGGTGCGGGCGCCGAGCCGGGCCGCGGCGACCGCCTGATTGGCCCCCTTCCCGCCGGGGAACACCGTGAGGTCACCACCGAGGACGGTCTCTCCCGGGCCGGGGCGGTGCGGAACCTCGACCACGAGGTCGGCATTCGCCGAACCGACGACGACGACGTCGAAGGGATCCCCCGCAGCGGTGCCGGGAACTGTGGCGGGCCCGGACCCGTCCGACCACGTAGCGGGGGAGTCGACCATGAACACACCCAACCCGACCCGGCACCGGAACGCCACACCACACCCCGCCCCACGCCGTGCCGCTCCGCCTCCGGTGCTCGCGGGTGCGGCGTGACATGCGCCCCATCCGATCGGGTTCAACGCGGCATGCCACGCACCCGGAAGCACCCGCCCCCGGAAATGGGTGAGCGAGCCGCCCGGTCACCGGGCGGACCGGGCGGACCGGGCCGGGACGAGGACATGTCACGGCACCCTCCCGGCGGTTCGGACGGGGAAGCCGGATTCGTGAATGCTCGGTCGATCACGTGGCCGGGAAGACGGCGGCCCGTCGGGTCCGCCCGGCGGGCACTAGGCTCGACGGGTGGCGAGCGAGGCACCGGAGCGGCTGTCCACCGCACAGCTGCTCGCGGCGGCGGTCGTCGCCGTGGGGGGCCGGACCCGGGACGGACAGCAGGAGATGGCCGACGCCGTGGCGCGGGCCGCGGCCTCCGGGGAACACCTGCTCGTCCAGGCGGGGACCGGCACCGGCAAGTCCTTGGCGTACCTCGTTCCCGCGCTCGCCGTCGCTGTGGCCGGGGGGCGTCCGGTCGTCGTGAGTACCGCCACCCTCGCCCTCCAGGCACAGATCGTCGACCGGGACCTGCCGGTGGTCGCCGATGCCCTCGCACCCCTGCTCGGCCGCCGGCCCACCTGGCAGCTCGTCAAGGGACGGCGCAACTACGTGTGCCGGCAGAAAGTGCTCGGCGGGTTCCCGGCGGAGGAAGACACCCTGTTCGAGCTGTCCGGTGACGGGCCGGCGGCCGGGAACGCCGCAGCGGCACCCGCGTCCCGGCTCGGCCGGGAAGTGATCCGGTTGCGCGAATGGGCGGAACGGACGACCTCCGGCGACCGGGACGAACTCGTCCCCGGGGTGAGCGAACGGGCCTGGCGTCAGGTGTCGGAGAGCGCCCAGGAATGTCTCGGCGGGCAGCGC
>JARRQM010000465.1:0-3431 GCA_037381765.1 Kineosporiaceae bacterium | reverse complement strand
GCCAGAAGGTGGTCACAGTTGCGGGCCAGATCCGTTCGATCAGCCTCGATCGACCCGAACCAGGCCGGCGGCCACGAACCCGCCCACCGCGGGCTCGCCTGCCGACGAACCTCCGCCAGCACAGCCAGCACCTGCTCCTCGGGAAGCTCCTCGACCAGCCGCCGCAGCTCGTCCCGGTCACCGCTCACCACAAGAAGGCTACCTGCCGGAGCCGTTTGGGACCGGGCGCGGCCCCGGCTGATGAGGAAGCATCCTGGGTCCCACGTACCGGATCTGCCGAATTGAGTGCGTCAGGTTCGGGTAGTTGACCCCCTCGGATAAGGGCAGTTCGTGTGCTCACGTTTGGGTGATTGGATAGCTCACGTCTGGTAGTTTGATCTCATGGTCGCAGAGCCTGGGTTGATCGTGAGGCGAGTGAGCGGGCTGCTGGCACGTCTGGTGACGGAAGAGCCGGTGATCGCCCTGCATGGACCGCGGTCGGTGGGCAAGTCGACCGTGCTGCGGATCCTCGCGCAGGAGCACGGCGTCGAGGTGATCGACTTGGATGACATCGAGATCCGGGAGGCAGTCGCCGGGAACCTTGGCTTGGTCACCAGCGGAAAGGCTCCGCTGTGCATCGATGAGTACCAGCGGGTCCCGGACGTGCTGGATGCGATCAAGACGCGGCTGAACCGCGAGGGCAGCCGTCCTGGTGTCGCGGTGATCACCGGTTCGACACGTCAGGATGCGCTGCCCTCGACAGCACAGGCGCTGACCGGCAGGCTCCACACCGTCACGATCTGGCCGCTGTCGCAGGGGGAACTGGAGGCCAGCGACGAGAACCTCCTGCAGGCCCTGCGCGCAGAACCGGACGTGGTCGTGGCTCAACAGCCCGCCTCGGACACCGCCCGCGAAGACTATGCCGCGAGGGTCTGCGCCGGCGGGCTTCCCCTGGCCGTGCGCCGCCCGCAGGCGGCTCAGGCGCGTTGGTTCGACGACTTCGTGCGCCAGTCCGTCGAGCGGGACGCCCTCGAGCTGAGCCGGGTACGTCAGCGGCAGTCGCTCGTAGAGCTGCTGACCCGGCTGGCGTCCCAGACCGGGCAGTTGCTCAACATCACCAAGACGGCCGAGGCCATCGGCGTGGAGCGCAAGACCGCAGAGGCCCACCTGCGGTTGCTGGAGGACCTGTTCCTGGTAGTCCGCCTGCCGGGCTGGGGGAAGACCCTTCGGTCCCGGGTGAGCGTGCGACCCAAGGTGCACCTGGTCGACTCCGGCCTGGCGGCCCGACTGCTGCGCGTGACCCCCGCCAGGCTCGCCACCTTGGATCCGGCTGCGCTCACCGAGTTCGGGAACCTGCTGGAGACCTTCGTGGTCGGCGAGCTTCGCAAGCAGGCCTCCTGGCTCGACGAGCAGATCACGCTCGGGCACTGGCGAACCAGCGACGGAACCGAGGTCGACCTCGTCGCCGAATCGGCCAGCGCACCTACACCCACTCCGACCGCATCCACATCATGCCGATCGACCGGCTATGGCGATCCACTCCTGCGGACACCTCCGCCACGTGACGCCAGCGACGTGCGATCATGCCGCTGGGCGGACGTTCGGTGGTCGAAGTTCACCTATGCGAAGCCGCCCGGAGTGTCACCTCAAACGTGGACGAATCACGCCTACGCCACCGCTCATGGCAGCGCATAGCTGCACGTCACCGCGACGGCGCAGCTCAGGGGACTGTGCAGATCTGTGACATCCCCCGCCGGGGGCACTTACTGATCTGCGACCTGTCCTGTGGAGGAAACACGCAGGTCGTCACGTTCTCCTGAGATCCTGATCGAGGAAACCCTCGGGTGCCTGGTCGCCCGCAGGTATCTCTTAGTCGAGGCATCCAGTAGTCCTCCATGGTGAACACACTGTCCCTACGTTGAGTCGGGTCTCATACCCGACGGCCGGTCTCGCCAGGGTCCGGCCGACGTGGAACCGCCCGTTGAGCTCGGTCCGTCAGCGGCTCTCGTAGCGAAGCCAATCCTGACTGATCGCGTCGCCGATCTCGGGATACTGTTCGGCACCTTGCTGCAGCTCCCCAATGACGGCTCGGGTGGTCACGCACTCATGCTCGGCGACGAGCTTCCTCAATGTCGCCAGGTGCCCTGCCCTCGCGAAGTAGTTCAGCGGGCTGGCATCGAGCACGAGCACGTCCGTGGACATCAGTGGAAGTCCTCGAACTCGCTGGTCAGTGACTCAATCGGCGCCCCGGCGGGTTGCGGCAGATCGTCACGGGTCAGGGCCCCGTGGAGCAACTCCACGGCGCGGGCAGCACTGATCAGGCTCCTCCGGTAGGCCCGAATCACCGCCTGCGCGTACATGGGGGACAGCGAACCGGAGGTGAGTTCTTCAGCGATGGTGACGCCGGTCTCGACGTAGTCCCCGGTCGCGGGACGCCAGACCTGCAGGCGGCGGGCGTGCACCTCGACGGGGAGGCCACCGCGAGCGCGTTGGACAGTCGTCTGAGGCCCGCTAGCGCGGTCCTGTATGGACAGGAACTGCCGGTGCGGCTCTTGGCGAGGTACCGGTGTCGGAAGGCGACTGTTGCCGAGGATGCCAACGTCATCGTTCGCCGAAAGTTCTGGACGGCCCCGGGAAGCGGTAGCGCTGACGTCGGGGCGGGGCTGGCGCCTGCGGTACCGGGGCACCACCCGCAAGGGAACTCTCTACGCGTGGTTACGCCGCCCCTGTGAACGCCGGCCCCGGCGCCGAGGTAGCCGCCGTCGGTCAGCGTGGGTAGTCCTTGGACTGCTGCCGCGCAGAGCGCACCGAGGCAGCTATCGCGGACGGCGGTCAGGTCGTGATGGAGACGGCAAGCCAGGAGTTGAGCAGATGTTGATCTCGACGGGAACGAGGGGCGTACTGTCGAGACATCGACCAGCATGTAGCAGATCGACTCCTCCGGGTGACGGGGATTTGGGTGAGGCACGTGACGGCGAGATCGGCATCAGACGTTGAGGCCCTGCTCCGTCTCGTCCGCAAGGCTCGACAAGACCTGAGTACGCGCCGCGAGGACGAGAGCCTTGGCAACGCCCGCCCCGAGGGAGACCACCGCCGTGATGCGGTCGAGACGGACCTGGATGTGGTGGAAGCGGCGACCGAGGAACTCCGGGTCGTCGAGGACACTCTGCGCGCTGAGCACAAGGCGCTGCAGAGCGCCCGCCGGTCGCAGACGCGCTGGCTGCGCACACTGTGGGACACCGTTCCGGTACCGGTGCTACGGACCGATCTGGCGGGGACGCTCACCTGGGTCAACGGTGGCGCTGCGGCCCTGCTCGGCACCCACGCCGAGGCTCTGCCACGGACCCCGTTGAACCGCTACCTGCCGGTGGCCGACAGGAAGGCCGTCCGCGACGTCCTCTCCGACCTGCGCCGAGGCATGTCCACGAGCCAGGCGACGGCACATCTGGGGC
>JARRQM010000464.1:2010-3052 GCA_037381765.1 Kineosporiaceae bacterium | reverse complement strand
GCCGAACCGGCAGGACCCGTTCCGCCCGAACTCTCCGGAGAACCTCCCGCCGGATCGGTCCCCGATCCATCCAGGGGTGCGATCACACCGGTGAGCCCGAGCAGAACCCCCGAAAGGTCAAGAGGAGGCGCTGCCCCGGACGGTACGGGAAGGGCCGAAGGAGGGCGTACGGACGGAGACGGCGCCGTGTACGGGACCGCGGCCCGGTCGACCACGCGCAGCCCCGAAACGGCCAGTCCGAGCACCGACCCTCCGACGACCAGAGCCGCGAGCCCGGTCGGGACGGCAATGGACGGGGTGTGCCCGGTCGGAGCCGGACGACCAGTACGACCCATGGGTCCCCTCGCTGAAACGTTCGACCGGCAAGCTCACCGCCCCGGGGCCGGCGAGCGGCCGGAAGGAGGCAACGGCAGCCCACCGATCCCACACATCCCGGCCCGCCTCACACCCCAACCAATCCGTGCATTCAGAACGTAGTCATATGTGGACACTCAGTCACGACCTTCCGGGAACCTCCGCCGTTCTCCCCACGTCTCCCCGCGCCTCTCCACGCTCGCCCCGGGTCCGGACGAGGCGGACCCATCCGCCCGTACCCCGCCCCGCCCGTCCGTTCCGGCCCGCCCGGCCCCGCCCATTCGCCCACGCCCTACCCCCGCCGGCCCGCCCTACTGCGCCCCACCCCGCCGGCCCAACCACCTGCGCCCTACCCCGGCCAGCCCGCCCTACTACGCGCTGCCCCGGCCGGCCCGCCTTGCCTCTCGTCCGAACCAGGCCCCCGGAACGCGACCCCGTCAAGAAACGCCCCAGGACATCCGAGAACCACCAGGTGACCCAGGTCGCCCGTGCCCCCGCCCGGGGCCGCCCCCTCGGCCCGGCCGCCCGGTTGATCGCGCCACTCTTCCTCGTCGTCGGCGTACTCTTCGCAACGACCTCGACCGAGGCCACCGGCATCGGACGGGGTGTCCTGCTCGGGTTCGGGGCCGGCTGTCTCGCCGTCGGTGCGGGCACCCTGCGCCTGGACTGGACGGCCCTGCCGTCGTGG
>JARRQM010000464.1:0-1989 GCA_037381765.1 Kineosporiaceae bacterium | reverse complement strand
GGGCCGCGGCGATCCTGCTCGGCCTCGTCGTCATGTACTGCGGGGTCGCCTTCGGGCGAGCACGTTTCCTCATCGCCCTCGTCCTGGGCAGCCTCGGGCTGATCGTCACCGACCTCGCCCACGCCACGGATCGGGCGCACCTGTGGCAGCTCGCCGGCACCCTGGTGACGACGACCGCCATCGGAACCGCCCTGCACTGGTTGCGGGGGCTCATGGACAAGGAACGCGAAGTATCCCTGGCCGTCCGGGAGGAGGCTGCGGCCCAGGAACGGGCCACCAGAACCGCACAGGACCGGCACCGGCAGGAGGCGTCCCGGGCCGTGGAGGAGGCGACCACACACCGAAACGGGATCGCCCGCGACCTCGCCGGGCACGCCGAAGAACTCGCGGCCGCCGCCGAAACGGTGCGCCACCAGTCCGCCACCGTGGCCGACGCCACCACCCAGATGTCGACGGCGCTCCGGGAGCTGTCCACGACCGCGCACGCCTCACAGACCATCACCGAGACCGTGTCGGCCGACGCGCACCGGGCCAACGACCTGATGATGCGGCTGTCCGCCTCCGGGACCCGGATCACCTCGGCGAGCAGCGTGATCCGGTCGGTCGCCGAACAGACGAACCTGCTCGCCGTCAATGCGACCATCGAAGCTGCCCGAGCCGGAGAAGCCGGACGCGGCTTCGCCGTCGTCGCCGCCGAGGTCCAGGACCTGTCCCGGCAGAGCGCGGACAGCGCGGACAGGATCGCCGAGACGCTCGCCGAAGTTCAGGAACACATCCGCCAGGCCGTCGTCGAAGTCGAGGAGATCGTCACCCGGATGGCCGAACTCTCCGCGCACAACGCGACACTCACCACCGCGGTCGAAACGCAGTCCGACACCATCGGTCAGATCGTCACCAGCGTGGGCGGCACCGCCGAACAGGTCGGCACTCTCGCCGACGGCATCGGGGCGGTCGAGGCCCTCTCCCGGGAACTCACCGCCGACTCCCCCCGGACCTAACAGCCGGTGCGGGCTCCGGTACCACCGCCGGTTCCGGTGATGGTGCCAGTTCCGGTTCCGGAGCCAGTTCCGGTTTCATTGCCGGTTCCGTTGCCGCTGCCGGTACCAGTTCCGGTTCCGGTGCCGGTACCGGTTCCGGTAGCGGCGCTAGTGCCGGGGCGATCGGCGTCCCCTGCCCGGCCACCATCCGCACCGGACCGCGAGAGCAGCCACAGGGCGACCAGGGCGGCCAGCGCGAACACGGTGAAGCTGCTCTCCAGCAGCCGGGCCAGGACGATCGGCCCATCCCCGCGACGCACCATCCCGGCCCCCCACCAGTGCAGGTGCAGGTACAACCAGAGGGTCCCGACCACCCCGGAGATCACCCGCGCCGGGCGACGGCCGTCCCCGACGAGCACCCCGATGACGACGATCCCCCAATGCAGGTGGTGATCCCAGGAGACCGGGGAGACGAGCACGGCGATCATGCCGACCGTCGCGACCACGGCCACCGGCTCCCCCCGGTGCTCGAACCGGGCCGCGAGGGCGAACCCGGCCGCCCCGACGATCAGGACGAGCGTCAGCCAGGTCAGGGTGAGTGCGGGCCCCTCCGGAGGCCCGACCCGCAGCAACGCCCCGCGCATCGACTGGTTCGCCACGCCCTGGTTCGGCCCCAGCCGTTCCGGGTCGAACAGCGCCCAGGTCCAGTACGCGGCGCTGGCCGACGGGAGCAGCAGTGCGGTGAGACCGGTCAGCCCCGCGGCCGTCGCAACCGAGGTGAACAGGACCCGCCAGCGGCGGCTCACCGCCCAGTGGATCCAGAACACCGCCGGGGTGAGCTTGATCGCCGCGGCCACCGCGACGAGGGTGCCGCGCGGCCAGCGTCCCTCGCTCCGTCGCGCCACGTCGACCAGGGCGAGGGCGACGATCACCGCGTTGATCTGGCCGAACCGGAACCCGTCGATCAGCGGCAGGGTGTGTACGAGGATGCCTGCGACGGCCCCCTGGGCGA
>JARRQM010000463.1:0-2888 GCA_037381765.1 Kineosporiaceae bacterium | reverse complement strand
CCGCCCCTGCAGGGCCGGTATAACGTGCAGGTAGACGAGGCCGAGGAGGATGACGAGAATCCCGAGCAACCGGGTCAGGGCGGTCTCGTACCGGGTGAGTGCGGCCCCGAGTGCCCCGGCGGTGGCGCCGACCGGCACGTATACGGCGGTAAACCCGGCGACGAAGAGGCCGCTGCCGGCGAGCATCCGCCCGCGCCGCTGCCGGTCGAGGTCGACGCCGGTGAGCCCGGTGACGTAGCCGAGGTAGCCGGGGACGAGCGGCAGCACGCAGGGCGAGAGGAAGGACACGGCCCCGGCCGCTACCGCGACGGGGACGGCGACGAGCAGGGACCCGTCGAGCACGGTGGCCTGGATCCCGGCGTTCACGCCGGGCCCCGGGGGATATGCCCGTCCCGGACGTCGTGCACGAGGTCGACGAGGGTGGTCTCGGTGATCCGGCCGTTGACCCGGGCGGCGACCCGACCCCGGGTGTCGAGGACGAGGGTGGTCGGCACGGATTTCGGTGAGGCGGCCCCGCGCAGGGCGAGCAGTACGGTGCCACCGGAATCGACGATGCTCGGATAGGTGATACCGAAGTTCCGCTGGAAGGCCCTCGCCTGGGCCGGATCGTCGTCCCGGGTGTTGATACCGACGAAAACGACCTGTTCCTCGTGCAGCCGCTGGTAGGCCTGCTGCAGGTCGGGGGCCTCGGCCCGGCACGGACTGCACCAGGACGCCCAGACGTTCACGACCACGATCCGCCCCCGGTACGTGGCCGTGTCCAGGTCGGCGCCGTCGAGGGTGTTCCCGGTCAGGGCGACCGGTTCGCGCCGGTCCTGTTCGGCGAGGTAGGTGATGGCCCCATCGCCGGCGACGAAGGAGACGCCGGAGCCGGCGTCCGACCCGGATCCCGCAACAACGACGGCGACCAGGGCGGCGGCTGCGGTGGCGGGTCCGGGGGTCGGCGTGCGGGGCGGGGTGCGGGGCGGAGCGGGGGCCGGGGTACCGGTCCCGGCCAGGGACGGGTCACCGCGGGGTGTGCCCGCCCCGCGGCTCACGCGCCGACCGCTGGATTCGCGCCGGGCAGCAGGGCCGCGGCGGGTTCGGCGTAGGTGAGGTTGACGAGGTCGTCTCCCTCGTATTCCAGCGAGGTGAGTGAGGCGAGGGCGCATTCGCGGCGGCGCGGGTCATGCCACAGGCGGCGACGTTCGGCGGCTAGGCGGGCGATCCAGATCGGCAGCTGGTGGCTGACGAGAACGACCTCGTGGCCCCGCACCTGGTCGCGGGCGTCCTCGGCGGCGGCGAGCATCCGGGCGGCGAGCTGCCGGTACGGCTCCCCCCAGGACGGCCGGAACGGGTTGCGCAACCGCCACCACACGGCGGGGTGGCGCAGCCCGGACAGGTCGGCGCCGAAGACCTGCCCCTCGAAGGTGTTCGCGGCCTCGATGATCCGTTCGTCGGTGCCGATGTCCAGGTTGAGGGCAGTGGCCAGCGGGGTCGCGGTCTCCTGGGCCCGTTCCAGGGGGGAGGCGATCACCGCCCGGATGTCCCGGTCCGCCAGGTGGGCGGCAGCGACCTCCGCCATCTTCCGGCCGCGCTCGGACAGGTGGTAGCCGGGCAGCCGGCCGTAGAGGACCCCTGCCGGATTGTCCACCTCCCCGTGCCGCAGCAGGTGCACGACGGTGCGCTCAGCTGTGCTCCTGGTGCCGGCCGGGGTCACGCGGTCACCTCCGGGGTGTTCGCGGCCCCCGCGGTGTTCCTGCTGCTGCCGGCGCGTCCGGTGGCTGCGGCGGCTGCGGCGCGGGCCGCGGCCGGGAGGGCCTCGACGATCCGGTTCAGGGCGGTGTCGTCGTGCGCGGCGGAGAGGAACCAGGACTCGAAGGCGCTCGGGGGCAGGTACACGCCTTGGCCGAGCATGCTGTGGAAGAAGGCGCCGAAGGCGGCGAGGTCCTGTTGGCGGGCGGTGTCGTAGTTGCGTACCGGTACGGGGTCCCCGTCGCTGAAGAAGACGCTGAACATGCTCCCGGCTCGTTGAATGCGGTGCGGGACCCCGACAGCGGTGAGCGTCTCGGCAACAGCGGCGGTGAGTGTGTCGGCGGAGACGGCGAGCCGGCTGTACACCTCACTGCTGCACCCGCGCAGGGTGGCCAGCCCGGCCGCGGTGGCGACGGGGTTCCCGGACAGGGTGCCGGCCTGGTACACGGGGCCGGCGGGGGCGAGGTGCGCCATGACGTCGGCACGCCCGCCGAAAGCTGCCGCGGGGAACCCGCCCCCCATGACTTTGCCGAAGGTGAACAGGTCGGGGGCGTCTGAGGTTCCGGTGCCGGTTCCGTCGTCGACCGGGCCTTCGAGCCCGAACCATCCGGCGGCGGAGACCCGGAAACCGGTCATCACCTCATCGGAGATGAGCAGGGCGCCGTGGGCCCGGGTGAGCCGGCGCAGGGTGGCGGTGAATCCCGGGTCGGGCGGGACAACTCCCATGTTCCCGGCGGCAGCCTCGGTGATCACGGCGGCGATCCGGTCACCGTGTTCGGCGAAGACCTGTTCGACGGCGGCCGTGTCGTTGTACGGGAGGACGAGGGTGTCGGCGGCGCTGGCGCCGGTCACTCCGGGAGTGTCCGGCAAGGCGAAGGTGGCGAGCCCGGAGCCGGCGGAGGCGAGCAGGGAGTCCACGTGCCCGTGGTAGTGCCCGGCGAATTTCACCACGGCGGGGCGCCCGGTGAATCCGCGGGCCAGCCTCAGGGCGCTCATCGTCGCCTCGGTGCCGGAGGAGACGAGCCGGACCTGTTCCACGGGACCGACCCGGGAAACGATCTCTTCGGCGAGGAGCACCTCGTTCTCCCCGGGAGTACCGAAGGAGAACCCGCCGCGTGCTACGGCTTATACTGCCTCGAGCACCTCCGGATGGG
>JARRQM010000462.1:0-3447 GCA_037381765.1 Kineosporiaceae bacterium | reverse complement strand
CGGGAACGGCCGGGTCGGCGAGGTCCGGGTGGACGCGCACGGGGCCCGGGTCACCTTCGAGGGGGAACCGGTACGGGCCGAACCGGCGCCCCGGCTCCCCTTGGGGCGGCTCTACCACCTGTGAGGGGCGGTTCCCCGCCCGCCGCCCGCCGATCCTGCCGCCCGCCGGGTTGCCCATCCGCCGGGACGGTGCCGTTCCGGTCAGGAACGGGAGGTAGTGTGCGGCCGGGTAGGTCGGACCGGTGCGGTGCACCTTCCGGCCCGCAGGACGACGCCATCCCGGACCAAGTCGTCGGGGATTGCCGGTCATGTCGGTGCCCCGCGGTGCCGATCCGGTACCAGTGTCGGGCGGGTGCGGGAAGCTGAGGCGTGCCCGGTCCGACGGCGGGCCGCGGACGATGGCGAGGACATGACGAGCCAACTGCACCGGGGAACGGTGCCCCCGGTGGCGGGTCTCGATTCCGGGAAAGGGTTCCAGGCGCTCGTCGAGCTGTCCCCGGACGCGGTTTTCGTCATCAGCGACGGCTACCACGTGTTCGCCAACGCGCGTGGGCTGGCCCTGCTCGGTGCTCGAGAACTCGCGGACCTGCAGACCCGTCCGGCCGCGGACTTCATGGCCCCGAGCTGCCGGCAGGCAGCCCGGGAACGGATGAACACCATGGTCGTCGACCGTGAGGTACTCGAATACGTCGAGGAACAGGTGGTCCGTCTCGACGGGACGCAGGTGGACATCGAGGCGGCGGGCACCCCGATCGAGGTGGCTGGCCACCCTGCGGCACTCGTCGTCGTCCGGGACATCACCGCCCGGAAACAGCAGGAGGCGGCCCTGCTCACCGCCCAGGCCCGGTTCAGCGCCGCCTTCCGGCACGCGCCCACCGCGATCGCCATCGTCGACCTGAACGGGCGGATCGTCACCGCGAACCCGCAGATGGGTCGCCTGGTCGGGGCCGGGACCGCGGACCTCACCCAGATGATGTGCTGGGACCTGGCCGTCCCGGAGGACCGGACGCCGGTGCGGCGGTCCTTCGCGTTGCTGATGACCGGCGGGTTCGTTTCGGTGAGCGGCGACTTCCGGTTCCACCGCCCGGACGGGGCCCTCGGCTGGGTGCACGCTCGGGCGAACCGGCTGTCCGGGGAACCGCTCGCGGTCGTCCACCTGCTCGACGTGACGGTGACGAAGCAGACCGAGCACGAGCTCACCGACCAGGCCCGGTTGGATCCGCTGACCGGGCTGGACAATCGGGGCCGGATCCTGGAACGGCTCGCCGACACCCTGCGGGTCCCCGGTGCCGAGGTCGCCGTGCTGTTCTGCGACCTCGACGGGTTCAAGGAGATCAACGACCGGCACGGGCACGTCGTCGGAGATGAGGTGCTCGTCGTCATCGCCCGGCGGATGCGTTCGGTGGTCGCCGTGGACGACCCGGTGGGGCGGATCGGCGGCGACGCCACCGGGAGATCCGATCTGGTGACGGCCGACCAGCTGCTCGCCGACGCCGATGCGGCGATGTACCGGGAGAAGGCCGCTACGCGTCGCGGCGCATCGCCCCGCGGGAGCCGACCCCCGCTGACCGGCCCCCGCTAGCCGGGCGCTGCCGGAATACCCGTTGACCGGGACCTTGCGGGGAGGGCGGCGTGTAGCCGATCGAGGGCGTCCGGGGCGAGGGCGTAGTCCGCTTGTCGGCCCCGGCGGCTGCGGGTGATCAGCTGGCTGTCCCGGAGCACCCGGAGGTGGTAGCTCAGCAGGTTCGTCGCCACTGACAGGTCCCGTTGCAGGTCGCAGGCGCAGCGTGGGCCTGTGGCGAGGCTGGCGAGGACGGCCAACCGGATGGGGTCGGCGACCGCGGCGAGGAGCTGCGCCTCCGTGGCGCGGTCGGGGTGCCCCAGGTGACCCGGTGCAGGCACGGAACGTGTTGGCGCAGTCACATACGCACGATCCCGAAAGGGACGAAGTGTTCGTGGGGGACCTAGGTCATTCCCGATCGGACGGCTCGGCCCCGTGGGCGGGGACACCCGCCCCGGTGCTGGCGACCGGGCTTCGACCTCCCGGGCCGGTGACGATCTCGTTCAGCCAGGAGCACCAGGCGTCCACGCCTTCCCCGGTGCGGGCGCTGAGCGGGAGAAGCCGGGCCCGCGGGTTGACCGCCCGCAGGTTCTTCTCGAAGAGGTCGAGGTCGACGTCGAGATGCGGAAGGAGATCCGTCTTGTTCATCACGACGACGTCGACGCTGCGGAACATCACCGGGTACTTCAACGGCTTGTCCTCGCCCTCGGTCACCGCGTACACCATGGCCTTGACGTCCTCGCCGACGGCGAACTCGGCGGGACAGACGAGGTTGCCGACGTTCTCCACGATGATGAGGTCGAGGTCGGCCAACGGCAGCCGGGGCAGCGCCGACCGGACCATCGGTGCGTCGAGGTGGCACTCTCCGCCGAACCCGTTTCCGGTGTTGACCAGGGCGACCGCGGCACCGAACCCGTCCAGCCGGTCAGCGTCGAGACTGGTCTCGATATCACCTTCGACGATGCCGATCCGCAGCCCGGGGGAGAGCCGGCGCAGCGTCTCCCGCAGCAACTGGGTCTTCCCGGCGCCGGGGGAGGACATCAGGTTGACCACCCGGACACCCGCGGCGTCGAAGTCGGCCCGGTTGGCCGCGGCGAGCCGGTCGTTCTCGCCGAAGATCGCCTCCAGAACCTCGATCCGCTCACCACCCGTCTGGTAGCCGGAGTGGTCGCCGACCTCGTGGTCCTGCGGGTGCGGGTGCTCCTGCGGATCCGGACGGTCCTGCGGGTGCGGGTGCGGGTGGTCGTGGTCGTACTCGTGGCCGTGGCCGTGGCCGTGGTCATGGTCGTGCGGGTGGTCGTGGTCGTGCACGGTGCCGTCGTCATGACGGTGGAACCGCCCCATGGTCACTACCTCTCCTCCGTCCCGGGCCCGTCGCCCAGCACGATCGACGTGATGTGGCATTCCTCCCCGGCGATGATCCGGACCAGCCGGCTGGAGCAGTCCGGGCAGAGGAGCACCGGATGGTCGAGGACGGTCCGCCGCCCGCAGGCTTCGCACTCGATCTCGGCGGGGACCTCGTCGATGACCAGGCGCGCCCCGGCGAGCCCGCCGTGGTCGGCCACCAGCGACCAGCAGAACGTCAGGCTGTCCGGGACGAGCTGGCGCAGATGGCCGATACACAGGCGGACCTCGTACACGGGGCGGTCCCCCGCGTGGGTACGTACGGCGTCCGCGATCGCGGTACACACCGACAGCTCGTGCATGACGACCTTCTCCGGTGGTCCTTTCCCCGCATCCTAGGAGCGTTCCCGGGCTCAACCCCGGGCCCGGAGTCCCCGGGGTGCTCGCGTTCCGGGACCGGAACCGGGAACCAGAAACAGGATCGGGAACCGGAACCGAATCCCGGGTCGAGAACAGGGCCGGGGCCAAGGCCGGAAACAGGG
>JARRQM010000461.1:0-5411 GCA_037381765.1 Kineosporiaceae bacterium | reverse complement strand
CGTGTGGTGACAATTCTGTTTTGGGTCGTCCGGTGTCAAACGTGGACGAATGGGCGGCGTTCGGTAGTCTCGGAGGTGGTCATTTCGCCCTGGGGAGGGGGTGCCCGGGGGGTTATTGACGTCTTCGAGAGGGGGGTGTGATGCCCGACAACCCCGGCGGTGCGCTTGAGCCCGAGTTCGACTGGCGGTGGGCGGATGACGAGGAGGCCTGGGTTCCCTCGTCGATCGACACCACGGTGCCGAGCGTGGCCCGGATGTACGACTACTACCTCGGGGGGAAGGACAACTTCGAGATCGACCGGACAGCCGCGGGCAAGGTCCTCGAACAGGCGCCGGACTCCCGGTTCGTCGCCTTGGCCAACCGGGGCTTCCTTGCCGCCGCGATCGAGACGATGACTGCGGCGGGGATCCGCCAGTTCATCGATTTCGGTACCGGGATCCCGACGTCTCCCAACGTGCACCAGCTCGCCCGGGTCAATCAGCCCGGGGCCCGGGTCGTCTACCTCGACAACGATCCCGTCGTCCTGGTCCACAGCCGGGCCCTGCTCGCCGGTGACGAGGGGGTCGCGGTGATCCAGCATGATCTGCGGGAGCCGGCCGAGGTCCTCGCCGACCCGCAGCTGCGGCGGTTGATCGACCCCTCCGAACCAGTGGGTCTGCTGTTCGTCGCCGTGCTGCACTTCGTCCGGCACGACATCGCTCCTGAAATCGTTTCCCAGTACGGCGACGCGGCACCTCCCGGGAGCATGATCGCGGTGTCGGCGGCCTGCCGGGATGGCCTCGACCCGGAACTGGTCCGCAAGATCGAGGAACAGTACGGAGCGGCGAGTGCGCCGCTCGTGTTCCGGACGAAGGCCCAGATCGAGGAGTTGTTCGACGGGTACACCTTGCTTGAACAGGGACTGACCACGCTGTCCCGGTGGCGCGAGGACTCAGGGTCCGGGGGCAGCGGCGCGTTGTGCGGGGTTGCCCGTCGCCGGTGAGGGCGTTTCCTCGGACTTCGCCGACCGCGAGCAGGTGTCCGGGCAAGTGTCCGGGCAAGTGCCTGGTAGGGCCGCAGGAGGTTCCGATGGCAGCGCTATCGGGACCGACGAGAATGCCGCTAGGTGCCGTTCGGGTGCCATGCAGCGTCGATGCGGAGTTCGAAGACACACGCTGAGCATGTTGGGTGTGGAGTCCCCCGCTCGGGCGTCGTAGCGTGTCTTGTCGCGTCGATGCGGAACTCTGCAGTGCGAGCAGGGGGTCTGATCGTCTGCGGGCGGGCGTTCGGTGGTGGGGGCTACCGGGCCTGGGGAAATCGGACGGCGCGTGCATGAACAAGCGGAGCGTGCCGTGCCGCGTCCGGGCCCGCGGGGGACGGGTTTCCGGATGGGAACGGCGCTGATGTGCGAAGAGGGGCCACAGCCGGGCCGCGAAGCGGCGTAGTGAAGTCACGGGTGGAGCGGGGGCTGTGGAATGGGGCCGCGGAATCAAACGGGGTCGCTGTCGGCGGCTCGGGGCAGCCGGGCGGGGTATTGGAGGCGTGTCGACAAGGGTGAGCCCGGTGCGGGGCCGGTGGGCGCCTGCCCCGCACCGGGCTCGTGCGGGAAAAAGTCTGTCGTGGTCGGAGGCCGCCGTTTCTCAGACGGCGCGCGAGCGACGTTGAGAGAAGACCGCGAAGGGGGGCGTCGGGTCCGGATGGCTGACCAGTTGGTAGCGGGGTGCCCGTGGGCCTGGGATGGCCAGGTCGGGGCCGGTCCGGGGGGATACCTGCCCGGAGTCGACCAGTCGGTTGAGGATGACCTGCAGGGAAGGTTCGGGGATGTTCACCGCGACGCTGAGAGCGAGCAGGGACATCCCGTTCTCACCTACGGCGGACAGTGCGGTGACCACGGCCTTGCGCTGCCGGGACCGGTGTCGAGACCAGATCATGCCCGCAACCTCCTGGTGTACCGGGAGCGGGCCACGGACCTCCCGGTCATTGCAGCTCCTCACCGCCGGCTTCGACGCCGGACGTCCAGACCGGTGGTCCTGCTGGCTCCGCCACCCCGGTCCACCGTCTGATGACGCCGTCCGGGTCGTGATCTGCGCGGGGCGTGTGCACCGGCGAAACTCCGGTGCATTCGCTTCGAGCAGATGCACGTGCACGTAAGGTTAGCAGGACGCACAGGCATATGCACGTGCATCTGGGGGTCTCTGTCCCATTTTTTCGGACAGGGGACACTGTGTAATCGGGTGAATGCATGGCACACTGCTGGGGGACAACCGGAGGGTAGGAGTGACGACGCCGACGACAGGTGGGCCGACGGTCCGCCGCATCCTCGTGGGTGCCCAACTGCGGCGTCTGCGAGAAGCTCGAGGGATCACTCGGGACGATGCGGGCTACGTGATTCGCGGCTCCGGCTCCAAGATCAGCAGACTCGAACTCGGTCGGGTCAGCTTCAAGGAACGCGACATCGAGGATCTGCTCACCTTCTACGGGGTCGAGGATTCCGAACAGCGCGATGCCTTGCTCATCCTGGCCCGCGACGCGAACAACCCCGGTTGGTGGCACGACTACGACGACGTCCTGGCGAGCTGGTTCGAGACCTACGTCGGTCTTGAGGAAGCGGCCTCGATGATCCGCTCCTACGAGGTGCAGTTCGTTCCCGGTCTGCTGCAGACCGAGGACTATGCGCGGGCGGTGATCATGTCCGGTCGCCCGGACCTCACCGCTGACGAGGTGGAGCGCCGGGTCAATCTGCGGATGCAACGCCAACGGCTCCTGCACCGGTCGGTGGGGCCGGCCCAGGTGTGGGTCGTCGTCGACGAGGCGGCACTGCGTCGCCCGATCGGCGGATCCCGGGTGATGCAGGCGCAGATCCAGCATCTGCGGGAGGCCGCGACCTTGCCGAACGTCACCATCCAGGTCATGCCGTTCCGTTTCGGCGGGCATGCGGCCGAGGGCGGTGCCTTCAGCATCCTGCGCTTCCCCGAGCCGGACCTTCCCGACATCGTCTACGTCGAGCAACTGGTCAGCGCCCTCTACCTGGACAAGCGGGATCACGTGGACCGCTACCTCGAAACGATGAACCGGCTCACCCTGGACAGCCAGCCACCCGAGCTGTCCGTGGAAACCCTGAGTCGGTTGGCCGAGCGGAACTGACCACCCCGCTCACCTCCCGGCCGCACCGTCCCGTCCCCTCGCGGGGACCTCGGGGCCGCTCGCACCCGGGAACGGGAGCCGCCCCCGCTCCGCCGGCAGGTGACCTCGCCCAACCGGGGTAGTCCCTGCCCGGCGGTCCGGATCCGTTGCCCTGCCCGGCGGTCCGGATCTACGGCCCCACCTGACGGGGCCGGCGACCGTGCGGTCTTGTGCCCCATCGGATAGGGCGCGGTGTCACAGCACGCTCACTCCGTACCCCGTACCCCGTACCCCGTACCCCGTACCCCGTGCCCCGTACCCCGTGCGCGCCTTGCGGGTGCCCCTTGTGTCGCGCTCACCTGCACCTCGGGCACGGCATGCCCCGTACGGGATGGGGATGCGGCGGGCTCCGAGGTCGGTTTTCCGGAGGGGCGCGGGTGGTCGGCTCCGAGGGGACTCGCATCCGGTGGCCCCGGAGGGAGCGGGGAGAGGTGGGCCACGGTTCGTCACGGAAAGTGATGGAGTTGGGCAGTCCGCTCCTTTGTGTGTTGACGGGTGCGGGGGTCTATGATTTCACGTACATGCAAATGCGCGGGCCGATGCACGTGCAGATACGCGGGCACCGACGCGGGGGGGTTGACAGGGCAGCATCCCCGTTCGCGCATACCGGTACAGGAGGCGACATGTCCAGGGTGTACAACGGAATTTCCGCCCGTCAGCTGCACGGGGTCACCTGGCGAAAGAGCGGTCGGAGTAACTCCACCGGCAACTGTGTCGAGGTCGCCGAGCTCGACACCGAGGGTGATGTCGCGGTGCGCAACTCCCGCGATCCCGAGGGCCCGGCCCTCGTCTACACCAGGGCCGAGATCGAGGCACTGATCCTCGGCATCAAGGACGGCGATTTCGACGACCTGCTGCGCTGACCGGCGCTCCTCGGACGTCAGCCCCGGGGCCGGCACCTACCGGTGACGGCCCCGGGGCATTTCCGTGTCCGGGAGGCCCCGGTAGTCAGGGACCGGGGTCGGGATCGGGGTCGGGTGAAGACCCTGCACTCCGTTCGGGGCGGGCTCACCCGGACAGCCCAGGAGATCGGGGTACCGGATTCCGGCGGACGGGTGGACGTCCCGAGGTCTGGTCGGGACCCGGCCCGGGGGTGAGGGCTAAAGTCCGGCGCGTCAACGCCGCTATCTAGGGATGGTGGGTTCCCGAGTGATCGTGTACGTCGACCGAGGACGGGTCACGCGAGGCGACGGAGAGCGGTGTGGACAGGCAGGCGGCGTTCTACCAGGGGATCCTGGATCACCTCTACGACGGGGTGTACTTCGTCGACGAGCAGCGCCGCATCACGTACTGGAACAAGGGCGCGGAACGGATCACCGGGTTCACCGCCGATGAGGTCGTCGGCAAACGCTGCGCCGACGGGGTGCTCAACCATGTCGACGAGGCGGGGCGGCGGTTGTGCGGGCGCCGTTGCCCACTGCTGCGGACCATGCACGACGGCGGGTCCCGGGAAGAGCCCGTGTTCCTGCACCACGCCCAAGGTCACCGGCTGCCGGTGCTCGTCCGGGCCTCGCCGATGTACGCCGACGACGGGACGATCATCGGCGCCGTGGAGACCTTCAGCGATAACTCTTCCCTGGTCAACGCCCTGAAACGGATCCACGAACTCGACGATGCCGCGTGCCGTGACCCGCTCACCGAGGTCGGCAACCGGCGTTTCGCGGACCTGAAACTGGAGTCGAGTATCCGTGAGTTCCGTGGTCACGGCCTGCACCACGGCATCCTTTTCGTCGACATCGACCACTTCAAGGCGGTGAACGACGAGTTCGGCCATCTCGCCGGCGACCGGGTGCTCGCCGCCGTCGGTCGCACCGTGTCGAGCAACCTGCGTACCACCGATCTCGTTGCCCGCTGGGGCGGGGAGGAGTTCCTCGGCATCGTCTACAACGTCGACGCCGAGCGGCTCAGGGCCCTCGCGGAGAACCTGCGGATGCTCGTGGCCAGTTCCCGGGTGGTGGTCGGAGACCAGGTGATCACCGTGACCGTGTCCATCGGGGCTACCTTGATGCGCTCCACGGATACCGCGGAGTCCCTTGTCGAACGGGCCGATGCGTTGATGTACCGGAGTAAACGGGAGGGGCGTGACCGGGTGAGTATCGATGACGACGATGTCCCGGTGGTCCAGATGCGCGTGTCGTAGGAGCCCGTACCCCCCGTACCCCCGTCCCCCGTCCCCCGTACCCCCGTACCTCGGCCGTGCCACCCCGCTGATCAGCCGAGGGTGTCAAAAACCCCCCAGCCGTAGCGG
>JARRQM010000460.1:0-2937 GCA_037381765.1 Kineosporiaceae bacterium | reverse complement strand
CGTGGGCGGCGTTGAGTTGGGCGGTAGGGACCCGGGCATCCCAGGAGGTGAGGGAGGCGTCGTGGACTGGGGTGAGCTTGCCGATGTGCCGGCCGGTGAGGGCAGACAGGTTGACCCGGGGTGCCCACTGCACTTGGACGAGGTCGCGTTCGAACTCGCGTTCCAGGTAGCGGCGGCGTTCGTCGTCGACGAGATCCCACTTGTTGTAGGCGAGGACGAGGGCGCGTCCCGCGTCGACGACCATCTGGATGATCCGGGTGTCCTGCTCGGCCAGCGGGGTTCCGGCGTCGAGGAGGACGACCGCCACCTCGGCCTTGTCCAGCGCGGCCTGAGTGCGCAGAGAGGCGTAGAAGTCCGCACCCTGTGCCTGGTGGGTGCGCCGCCGGATGCCGGCGGTGTCCACGAACCGCCACGGGCGCCCATCGAGGGTGATGATCTCGTCGACGGGGTCGCGGGTGGTTCCGGCGAGATCGTCGACGACCACCCGGTCGGCCCCGGCCAGGGCGTTGAGCAGGCTGGACTTCCCGACGTTCGGGCGCCCGAGCAGGGCGACCCGGCGCATCCCGCCGTCGGTGGCGCCGCCCACCGCGGAAATCTCCGGCAGGGCGTTCAGGCAGGCGTCGAGGAGGTCCCCGCTGCCCCGCCCGTGCAGGGCGGAGACCGGGTACGGCTCTCCCAGCCCGAGGCTCCACAGGGCGGCCGCATCGGCCTCGCCGCGGGTGTCGTCGACCTTGTTCGCGGCGAGCACGACAGGTGTGCCGGAGCGGCGGAGCATCCGCACGACGGCCTCATCGGTGTCGGTCGCGCCGACGGTGGCGTCGACCACGAACAGCACGGCGTCAGCGAGATCAACGGCTACCTCTGCCTGCTCGGCGACCCGGGCGCCGATCCCGCGGGCGTCGCGTTCCCACCCGCCGGTGTCGACGAGGGTGAACCGCCGCCCCGCCCACTCCGCCGGGTAGGTGACCCGGTCCCGGGTCACCCCGGGGACGTCCTCGACGACCGCTTCACGTCGCCCGAGGATCCGGTTGACCAGGGTCGACTTGCCGACGTTCGGCCGCCCGACGACGGCGAGCACGGGAAGCGGGCCGGCCGGACCCGGCGACGCCCCGAACACGTCGCCGCCGTCGAGCAGGGCCAGGTCGTCCTCGGACAGCGCATACTCGGCGAGCCCGGCCCGGAACGCCCGGCCGACATCCGGCTCCCCCGGGTCGACGACGGGCCCGGGCTCCCCCGGGGCCACGACGGGCACAGCTGTCCCCGGGTCCGCGACGGACTCGGGGTCCGCGGGAGACCCGGCGGCTTCGACGGCCGTGCCGGGCACGGGTTCCTGCGTCACGATTGCTCCCCTCGGCCGGGCCCGTCCCCGGCCTCCCCGACGTCCTCGGGCAGGGACTGCCCGGTGAGTTCAACGGCGTACTCGACATGTTCGGCCATCCGGTCCCGGAGTATCCCGGTAGCTTCGGCGAGCACCACCCGCCCCGGTCCCCCGGGGCGTTTGCGCACCTCGACGGGTTCGCCGAACACAACGTCCAGGTGGCGCCGCAGCCGGGGCAGCTGCCCCGTGGATTCCCCGGTACGGCGCGTCCCCAAGCAGGCCACCGGGACGACCGGGGCACCGGACTGCAGGGCCAGCCAGGCCACTCCCTGACGCATCTCCCCGACGTCCCCGCGGCCCCGGGTCCCTTCGGGGAATACCCCGATGCTTCCCCCGGCAGCGAGTACCTGAAGGGCCGCCTGGAGAGCGGCACGGTCCCCGCCGTCCCGGTTCACCGAGATCTGGCCGGCGGACCGGAGCACGACACCGGCCGGACCGTGGAACGACCTCTCGCCCCGGTCCTCCGCCGGGGCGGAGGACGGGCGGTTCACCTCGGCACCCGGACCGCGTCGACGCCGGGCACCGACGTTCCCGGGGCATCCGGGACGGTGACATCCGCGACCGTGATCTCCGGGGTGGAGGGCAGGCCCGGTGTGACGGTGTCCGCCTCGGCGGCGACGAGGTCGAGTTCCACCACGGGATGACCGGACGCCTGCCGGGCCACCGCGTCGAGTACCGCCTGCACGGTCTGTTCGAAAGTCAGGGCGGAGGAGTCGAGTTCGAGCACGCCGTCGGCGGCCACCCGGAAACTCGACACCGTGGCGTCGTCTTCATCGCGGCGCAGTACCTGATCCCGGGTCGCTTCCATGGCCGGAGCGTCCACGGTGCCGTGCACCTGGAGGGTTCGCCGTTGCAACCGGGCCTGTTCGCTCGCGGTGAGCAGCAGCCGGACGTCCGCGTCCGGAGCGACGACGGTGGTGATGTCCCGCCCCTCCGCGACGCAACCGGACTGGGGACCGGCCTGGGCGCGGACGATGAGCTGCCGTTGCCGGGCCCGCAACTCGGTGCGCACCTCGGGGACGACCGCGACGGCGCTCACCGCCGACGAGATCCGGGTCCGCCGGATCTGCTCGGTCACCTCCTGCCCGTCGACGACCACCCGCGGATCGTCCGGCCCGGTACCGAGCAGGATGTCGACCGAGTGCGCCAGGTCCGCCACAGCCGCGCTGTCGTCAAGGTCGATCCCGGCATCGAGACAGGCCCAGCACACCGCCCGGTACATGGCACCGGTGTCGATGTATTCCAGCCCGAGCCGGCGCGCTACCTCACGGGAGACACTCGACTTCCCCGACCCGGACGGGCCGTCGATGGCGATCACGAGGGGTGCGGGGAACCGGCCCTGGACGGCGTCCGGTGCTGGCACGGAGGACCTCCGGCGGGACTCGGGAGACACCTCCCAGCCTAGCCGCCCCGGAACGGGTACCCCGCCACCGGTCCCGGAACCACCCGAACGTCCCTGACGGTCGGGGCGTTCCGCACGGTTCCCCCGATTGGTCGGACAGGCCCGACTGGTCGGATAGGCCCGGCGGGTCGGACAGGCTTGACTGGTCGGATAGGTC
>JARRQM010000459.1:0-2550 GCA_037381765.1 Kineosporiaceae bacterium | reverse complement strand
CCGCAACCGGTTCTGCGCCCCCGGTGGGATCAGATGCGGGAACAGGCCGTCGGGGCCCTGGACGGACTGCAACCGGTCCGCCGCAGCCGCGCAGCGTCGGTCCCGGTCCGGGAGGTCCGGGGTGGCCACGGCCGCGGTGAGGGCCCAGGCGTAGTCGACGGTGGGGATCGGGCCGGGGCCGTCGAGGATCGCGGTGAGCCGGTCGAGCAGGGCGTCCGGGGGTGGGGTGCCGGTTTCCGCGGCGGCCCAGGCGGCGAGGGCGACGGCCCCGGGGTCGTCACCGTGCAGGGCGTCGTCGGCGGCCTGCCCGGTGAGGGCGGCGACGGTGTTCCCGGCGAGTACGGCGTTCTGCACGCCGGGGTCGACCCGGGCCAGGCCGAGCGCGACGATCGCCGCGTAGCGGGTGTTCTGGCCCTCGGCGACGAGCCGGGTTCCGTCCGCGGAGCGGCGGGCGGTCTGCGGGAACCGCGCGGGGTCGGGGAGCAGCATGCGGGTGAGGCCGTCCGCGGCGAGCCCGGTGAGCTCGTCCACGGTGCCGGTAAGACCGGACCGGCCAGTGCTCGTCGCCGCGATGCGGGCTCTCTCGGACGGTGGCATGGGTCGGCTCCACGGCGGTCGGGTTGAACGTGGTAGGGACGGTCGCGGCTCCCGGCGGGGACGGTCGGGACGTCGACGGTGCGTCCCCCGACGGTCGAAACCGGGCTCCTCGCCCGGAGCCGAGTCGACCATAGCCGATCGGTACCCGGCAGAGCTGCCCATCTGCTCCGAGGTGGCCTGCAGGTTCGTCGAACCGGTGGGGGTTCTGACGCACTAGGGTGTGTCGTCGGACTCCGCCGGCCGCGAGCGGGTGCCCGGGCACGCACCCGGCAACGCCGCAGGAGGCCCGGATACCCGGGCCATCCGTTCGTCCGTGCGTCGTCGCGGGGCGGTCCGCGCGGGGGCCGCGCGGGTGCCATGAGGACGAACCGGGTGGAGGGGAACCACGTGGACGGGAACCAGGCCGACGGGAACCAGGCGGGCGCCAGCACCGGGCCGGGGGTACGGACCCGTTGGGTCGCGGTCGCGGTGGCCGTCCTGGTGCTGGTGGGTGCCGCTGCGGTGTGGCAGGTGCGCGGCGGCGACGACAGCGGCGGGACGGCCTCGACGTCGCCCTCCTCGACCGCCGGCACGCCGCCCTCCTCGACCACCGGCACGTCGGGTGTATCGACCACGGCCCCGGCGGCGTCCGGGGACGCCCTGGCCGTGGCCGCGCGCACCCGGGTGTTCTTCGGCCACCAGTCGGTCGGCGGGAACATCGTCGAGGCGATCCCCGCGGCGTTCGCCGCGGCCGGCCGGGAACCGGTGGCCGTCGTGGAGACCGACGGGCCCGCGGGCGGGGCCTGGTTCGGCCAGGCCGCCATCGGCGAGAACACCCAACCACAGACGACGAGCGACGAATTCGGTCGGCTGCTCCGGGGTGGCTTGGCCGACCGGGTCGACGTCGCGTTCATGAAGTTCTGCTACGTCGACGTCGACGCGAACACCGATGTCGACGCCCTGTTCACCGCGTACCGGACCGCGGCGGCCGCACTCGAACAGGAATTCCCCGAGGTGCGGTTCCTGCACGTCACCGTGCCGCTGACGACGATCTCCGATGCGGACGGGCTGGCCGACGGCTCGCGACCGGCCCTGTCCCGGGGGAACGGTGAGGTCCTCGACAACGCGGCCCGGCAGGAGCTGAACGCGCTGATCCGGTCGACCTACCCGGCCGCGCAGGTGTTCGACCTCGCCGCGGTCGAGTCGACGGCCCCGGACGGCACCCGGGTCGTCGGCACCCTGGCCGGTGCCGAGGTGTACGCCCTGTACGAGGGCTACTCCGATGACGGCGGGCACCTCAACGCGGAGGGCGCACGCCGGGCGGCTACCGCGATGTTCGAAGCGATCGCGGCGGTGCAGCGGTAGTGGCCGTCGACGTCGTGCCGATCGCCGACGCCGACGTCGCGGAGGCAGCCGTATTCCTGCACACCGATCTCGACGGGCGGCTGTCCCGCTGTCCCCGGACGCGTGGGCGGCGGCGATCCGGCCCCCGTGGCAGGTCGACGCCCCGAACCACGGGTACCTGCTCCGTGACGGCGACCGGGTCGTCGGCGTCTACCTCGCCTTCTACGCCGACCGGACGGTCCGCGGGCGACGCGAACGGTTCTGCAACCTCGGGGCCTGGAGCGTGCGCCCGGAGTACCGGATGCACAGTCTCCGGCTGCTCCGGGCGTTGCTCCGGCAACCCGGGATGCACTTCACCGATCTGTCCCCGAGCGGGCCGGTCGTCCCGCTGAACGCCCGGTTGCGGTTCCGCGCCCTGGACACGGCGACGGCGCTGATCCCCGGTCTGCCCTGGCCGACCCTGCCCGGGCGGGTGCGGATCAGCGCCGACCCGGACCGGATCGCCCAGCGGATCCCCGCGGCGGAACGGGAGCGGTACCGCGACCACGCATCCTGCGCGGCGGCCCGACATCTCGTACTCACCCGCGGCGACCGCAGCTGCTACGTCGTCTTCCGCCGGGTGCGGCGGAA
>JARRQM010000458.1:0-3948 GCA_037381765.1 Kineosporiaceae bacterium | reverse complement strand
CCGCCCGACGTGGGTCTTCACCGTACCCTCGGACAGGTACAGCCGGGCTGCGATCTGCGGGTTCGTGAACCCGCGGGCGATCTCGACGAGCAGTTCCCGTTCCCGCGGGGTTAACCGGGTGAGCGCGGCGGTGTCGGGTTCCGCGGGCCGGGCGGCGACGAGGTGGTCGACCATCCGGCGGGTGGTCGGTGGGGCGAGCACGGCATCCCCGTGGTGCACGGCCCGGATCGCGGCGAGCACGTCTTCGGCGGCGGCATCCTTGAGCAGGAACCCGCTGGCCCCGGCACGCAGCGCCGCGTAGGCGTACTCGTCGAGGTCGAAGGTCGTGAGGACGATCACCCGGGTGTCCGGGGCTGCGGCCAGCAGGCGTGCGGTCGCCTCGATCCCGTCCATCCGCGGCATCCGGACGTCGACGAGCGCGACGTCGGCCCGGGCCCCGGGAAGCACCGTCAGGGCCTGCTCCCCGTCGGCGGCCTGGGCGACGACGACCATGTCCTCGGCCGCCTCGACCACCATCGCGAGACCGGTACGGACCAGTTCCTGGTCGTCGACCAGGGCCACCCGGATCGTCATCGTCCACTCCTTCCGTTCCGCCGGGGAAAACCGGCCCGGACGACGAACCCGTCCGCATCCGGTTCCGCCGAGAACGTGCCGCCCGCCGCGGCGACCCGTTCGGCGAGACCGGCCAGCCCGCTGCCGGCCCCCGGAACCGACGAGCCCCCGCCGGAGCCGCCACCGGACGCCCCATCGCCGCCGGACGACGCACCCCCGCCGTCGTCCCGGACCACGAGATGCAGGACGTCCGACGCCCATTCCAGGTCGATGCGCACCCGGCTGGACGCCCCGGCATGTTTCACGACATTCGTCAGGGTTTCCCGGACCACGTGGTATGCGGCCAGTTGCGCGGCCGGACCGATCTCGTACCGGGACCCGGTCTCCCGCAGGGTGACCCCGACCCCGGTGCCGCGGACCCGGTCGAGGACGGCGGGAAGGTCGTCGAGGGACAGGGGTGCCGTGTTCGGGGCGGGACCCCGTGGCGGCTCCGGTCCGCGCAACACGTCGACCATGCCCCGCATGTCGGTGAGGGCGTCCCGGCCGACCCCGGCGATGGTCCGCAGCACCTGCTCGGCGCGTTCCGGGGAGCGTGCCGCGACCGCCGCACCGCCCTCGGCCTGCCGGACGATCACCGCGAGGGAATGCGAGACGACATCGTGCATGTCCCGGGCGATCTCGGCCCGGTCGGCGAGCACCGCGGTCCGGGTCGCCTCGGCCTGGGCGCCGGGGCCGCCGTCACGGCCGCGACGAGGGCGAAGGTGAGGTAGACCCGGTACTGCAGGACGAGGGCGGCGCCGACGATGTCGGTCGGGTCGATCCGGGCCCCGGCCAGCACCGAACCGGTGACCGCTACGGCGAGGATCCCGGCGGCCGCGCGCCGGCCGGAGCGCGCCGACGCGGCGTACAGCGCGGGCAGGTACACCATGCTCGACGGGAGGAAGAGCACGGGGATGGCACTGACCCCCGGTTCCGCGAGCGCGTGCAGGCGGGTCGGTGGGGAGACGGCGATGACCAGCATCGCGGCGTTGGCCAGTCCGAATCCCCACCGCGGGGCGGTGCGCCGCAGGGCGACCGTCGCGTGCAGGACGACGAAGGCTGCGGTCACCGCCACCGTCCAGCCCGCCGGCAAGCTCATCACCGGGAACCAGACGAGCGATGCCGCGAGGACCAGGACTCCGACGACGAGAGCGAGCAGGGCATCGACGGTGCCGGCGGCACCGATCCGGGGCTGCCTGCCTGCGGTCATCACCCGATCGTAGGTGTCCTCGGCCGCCCCTCCGGGAGTTCCGCGCCAGGATCCGACCGCGGAAGTACCCGGCGGCGGAAAGGTCCGACTCCGGGCCGATCCGGTCCGTCCCGGGTTCGAGATCGGGATCGTCCATCTCGCCCTCATCGGTGTGCTGGGCGCCGGAGAACTCGGCGAGATCGTCGACGCCGGGCTGGTGAACGGGCTCGGCGATGCCGGGGCCAACATCGCCGGCGGCGACCTGGGACGGGCGGCCGTGTTCTGGCTGTTCTACCTCGGAGTGCCGTTCCTCCTGCTCGGCCAGCTGGCCCGGTGGGCCCAGCAGCAGCTGGGCGTGCTGCCCGCCGCCTTCGGCTGGACGACCGTGTTCAGCGGGCTGGTCGGCTGGATCGTCGTCCCGGTGTCCGGGTTCCCGCTGCTGGTCGCCCTCGGCGTGTACACCGTCGTCACGGCCCGTCGGGAGACGGATGAGCGGGCGCTCAACGGCAGCCCGATGGCCCGGCGGGAGCGCCTCTGATCCGTCCCGAGGGCTTTCCCGTGCCCGGGGCCGACCCGAACACGAGTCGGAGCCCGGCGAGTGCGAAGCCGGCGAAGGAGAGCAGGTCCGCCGTGGTGACCCCGTGGTGCCGGTTCACCTCCAGCAGGATGGGCCCTTCGAACGGGGCGTTCACCACCAGCCACGCCATGGCCGCGAGGATGCGGGCGCCCGCCCACCACCGCCCGCCGAGCACGGTGCCCGCGACGGCGAGGAGCAGTCCGGCGAGTACCGCGAGGGACTGGGCCGGGGTGATGCCGAGAGTCTCCCGCAGGAGCGAGACGACGGCGATAACCTGGACGCCGAGCCACTGCAGCAACACGGTCATCTCCCCCCTGTCCGGACAGCACCACGGTACCGGCGCGGCCGGGGGTTTCCACTCGGCTCCGGTACGGATGAGCCAGCCGGGGGACGACCCCCCGCCTCATAATTGAGAACGATTCTCATTCCGGATACGCTGGCGGGATGCCGCCGGCTGTCCCCCTCCCCTTTCCCACGCCCCTCCCCGCCCCTGGCCCCGTCCCCGTCCTCACCCTCGCCTCGATCGACCCCCTACTGCGGGACTCGACGGCCGCCACCCTGATCTGCGACGACCCCCGGGCCCTCGTCATCCGGTACGACCTCGACGACCCGCACGGCCCCGACCCCCGCCCCTGGCGCACCGTGTACACCACCGGCGGTGTCCTGGAGCAGGCCGAGGTCCACCCCGGACATGGCTGCCTCACCTGCGCGATCCGGGAGGACCTGCTCGGCACGGCACACCGGCTGCCCGCCACCGGCCCCACCCGGATCGTCCTTGCCCTCCCCCCCACCCTGGAACCCCTCCCCCTGGTGCGCGCCCTCCGGGGATACGGCGGTCCGCTCGCCGCCGCAGCCGTGCTCACCGCCGCTGACGGGGCCACCTTCACCGAGGACCTGCTCGGTGCGGCCACGCTCACCGAACGCGGCCTGGCCCAGAACCCGGATGAGGAACGCCCCGTCGCCGAAGCGCTCACCCACCAGGTCGAGTACAGCGACGTCGTCGCCTTCCCGGAGCCACCACCGGCGATGGCCGCCCGGCTCCTCGCTCACCTCGGACATCCCGGCCTGCCGATCCACCCGCACCTCGCCCACGCCCTGGACGCCGACGCCCTCGCCGGATTGCGCCGCCCCTCCGCCGACCCCCGTGGCGACCTCCAGGCCGTGGCCGGGACCGAAACCGACGACGGGGACGGGATCCGCACCCTCGCCCTGACCGCCGCCCGGCCCCTGCACCCGGACCGGCTCCTGGAGCGCATCGAGGACCTCGGCCGGGGCCCGGTGCGCGCCCGCGGCCACCTCTGGCTGGCCAGCCGCCCCGATTCCGCCTGTGCCTGGGACGGGGCCGGGAACCAGGTGAGCATCGGGTCGTTGGGCCCCTGGACCCGGCGCCGGGCCGGGACCCGGCTCCTGGTCACCGGCACCGACCGGACCGCTCTCGACCGGATCCGGGACACCTTCGCCGAACTCCCGCTCACCGCACAAGAACACGCCCGCGGCGCCGACTGGTGGTCCGGGCACGGCGACGCCCTCGGTCCCTGGCTCGGCGTCCCCGACGATCTCGACGAGCACGCCCACTGAACCTGTCGAGACA
>JARRQM010000457.1:0-3508 GCA_037381765.1 Kineosporiaceae bacterium | reverse complement strand
CCCCTACTGCGGGGTCGATCCCGCCCCCGCAGTAGGGGTCCGGGGTACGCCGTCCGGGGCGTTCACAGCTTGCGCAGTCGCACCCGACGGATGGAGTGATCGCCGTCCTTGGTGAGCACCAGGGTGGCCCGGGGCCGGGTGGGCAGGACGTTCTCGACGAGGTTGGTCTCGTTGATTTCCTGCCAGATCCGTTCGGCGACCCGGACCGCCTCGTCATCGGACAGGTCGGCGTACCGCCGGAAGTAGGAGTCCGGCCGGGCGAAGGCGGTGCTGCGCAGCCGCAGGAACCGGCTCACGTACCAGCGGCGGATGTCTTCGGTGCGGGCGTCGACGTAGAGGGAGAAGTCGAAGAAGTCGCTCAGCGCGAGGCCCCGGCGGCCGTCGCCGCGGGTCCGGGCCGGCTGCAGCACGTTGAGGCCCTCGACGAGCAGGACGTCCGGGCGGGTGATGACCAGACGCTCCCCGGGCACGATGTCGTAGCTCACATGGGAGTACACCGGAACCTGCACCCGGGGCACGCCGGATTTCACATCGGTGACGAAGCGCAGCAGCGCCCTCCGGTCGTAGGACTCCGGGAATCCCTTGCGCTGCATCAGCCCCCGCCGCTCCAGTTCGGCGTTCGGCAGGAGAAACCCGTCCGTGGTGACCAGGTCGACCCGGGGGGTGTCCGGCCAGCAGGCCATGAGTTCGCGGAGGATGCGCGCGGTCGTTGACTTGCCCACGGCCACTGATCCGGCGACGCCGATGACGAAGGGGGTGCGGGCCGGGGACTCGCCGAGGAAGGTCGAGGTCGCCCGGCGCAGCTGTTCCACGGCCCGGACCCGCAGGTTGAGCAGCCGGGTGAGCGGCAGGTACACCTGTTCGACCTCGGTCAGGTCGAGCGGTTCACCGAGACTGGTCAACCGGGTCAGATCGGCTGCGGTGAGAGTGAGCGGCGTGTTGTCCCGCAGGCGGCTCCACGCGGTGCGGTCCAGTTCGACGAAGGGGGAGGCCGTCGTCCGGGGGGCGGAGCCGTTCGCCGGGTGCGGGGCCACCGATCCGGCCGGTCCGTGTTGCACCGTCACGATCAGTATTCTGCCGCCGCCCGGGGCGTGCCGCCGCGTGGCCCCCCGGACCGTGTCGGGCGGGATCGACCGGGGCCCGGTACGGACCAGCATTAGGGTGGACGCCATGTGCGGAATCGTGGGATACGTCGGCAGGCAGAGCCCGGGGGGACACGATTCGGGCGGGCAGGGCTCCGGCGGGCCGGGTTCCGGCGGGTCGAGTTCGGGTGGGGCTCTCGGGGTCGTGCTGGAGGGGCTGCGGCGGCTGGAGTACCGCGGCTACGACTCCGCCGGGGTCGCCCTGCAGCTGCCGGACGGTCTGGTCACGGTGAAACGGTCCGGCAAGCTCGGCCAGCTGGAGGATGCCCTGGACGCCGAACCTCCGCCCGCGGCGAGTACCGGGATCGGGCACACCCGGTGGGCCACGCACGGCGGACCGACCGACCAGAACGCCCATCCGCACCTCGGCGGAACCGGCCGGGTCGCGGTGATCCACAACGGCATCATCGAGAATTTCGCTTCGCTGAAACGCGAACTCCAGGCCGAGGGAGTGGTCTTCACCAGCGAAACCGACACGGAGGCCGCCGCCCACCTGCTGGCCGCCGCCTACCGCCGTACCGGTGACCTCGCCGAGGCCATGCGCATCGTGGCCCGTCGACTGGAGGGGGCGTTCACCCTGCTCGCGGTGCACGCCGAGGTTCCCGACACGGTCGTCGCCGCGCGGCGGAACTCCCCGCTGGTGATCGGGCTCGGCGAGGGGGAGAACTTCCTCGGTTCTGATGTCGCCGCCTTCATCGGACACACCCGCGAGGCCATCGAACTCGGCCAGGACCAGGTCGTCGTGATCACCCCGGACTCGGTGCAGATCACCGGATTCGACGGCACCCCGGCCACGGGCACCCGGTTCCACGTCGACTGGGATGCCCAGCCGCAGGCCGTGGCCGACACCTTGCTCGGCCGCACCGACCCGGCGGGGCACCTCGTCCTCGACGAGTTGCGCATCCCCGAGGAGCAGCTGCGGGCCGTCGACAAGGTCGTCATCGTCTCCTGCGGGACGTCCTTCTACTCGGGGATGGTCGCCAAGGTCGCGATCGAGCGCTGGTGCCGGTTGCCCGTCGAGGTCGAGTACTCCCACGAGTTCCGCTACCGCGACCCGGTGGTGAACGAGCGGACCCTGGTCGTGTCGATCTCCCAGTCCGGGGAGACCATGGACACGATCATGGCGGTCCGGCACGCCCGGCAGCTCGGGGCCCGGGTGATCTCGGTGTGCAACACGCACGGCTCGACCATCCCCCGGGAATCCGATGCGGCCCTGTACACCCATGCCGGCCCGGAGATCGCGGTCGCCTCCACGAAGGCGTTCCTCGCCCAGATCACCGCGTGCTACCTGCTCGGCCTCTACCTCGCGCAGCTGCGCGGCACCCTCGACGAGGCCGGGATCCAGGAGAACCTCACCCAGCTCCAGGAGATGCCCGACAAGATCACCAAGGTGCTCGACGGGCTCGACCCGGTACGGCAGATGGCCCGGTGGATGGCCGACACCCGGTCGGTGCTCTTCCTCGGCCGGCACGTCGGCTACCCGGTCGCCCTTGAAGGGGCGCTGAAGTTGAAGGAACTCGCCTACATCCACGCCGAGGGGTTCGCCGCCGGCGAACTCAAGCACGGGCCGATCGCCCTGATCGAACCCGGCCAGCCGGTGTTCGTCGTGATGCCTTCGCCGCGGGCCGGGGATTTCCTGCACAGCAAGGTCGTTTCGAACATTCAGGAGATCAATGCCCGGGGGGCACGGACCATCGTCATCGCCGAGGACGGCGACGACGACGTCGTGCCCTACGCGAGCGAAGTGGTCCGGGTGCCGCAGACCCCGCCGCTACTCGCCCCGCTGGTCGCGGTCGTCCCGCTGCAGGTGTTCGCCTGCGAGCTGGCCACGGCCAAGGGCCTGGACGTCGACCAGCCGCGGAACCTCGCCAAGTCGGTGACCGTGGAGTGACTTCGCGCGCTGCGACGGGCCCGCACGCCGGGGGATGTCCGGATGCCGGGGGGTGTCCGGAGGCCGCCGACGGTGGTTCCCCGGGCGTGCCCGGCGGCGGCTCCCCGCGGGCGCGGGTGGCGGGGAGGATGCGGTGATCGTCGGCGTGGGGATCGACGTCGTCGATATCGCCCGGTTCGTCCGGCAGCTGGAACGCACCCCACGCCTGCGGGAGCGCCTGTTCACCCCCGAGGAACGGGAACTGCCCCCGGCCAGCCTGGCCGCCCGGTTCGCCGCCAAGGAGGCCGTCGCCAAGGCCCTCGGCGCGCCCCGGGGACTGCGCTGGGCGGATGCGACGGTGCGCCGCGAGGGCAGCGGCCGTCCCCGGCTCGACGTCACCGGGACGGTCGCCGCCCGCGCGGCCGAACTCGGCGTCGTCCGCTTCCACCTGTCCCTGTCTCATGACGCCGGGGTGGCCGGTGCCGTGGTCGTCGCG
>JARRQM010000456.1:0-5343 GCA_037381765.1 Kineosporiaceae bacterium | reverse complement strand
AGATGGGCATCCTCGGCAACCTCGACCAGTACACGAAGTTCCAGACGGCCAACGCACTGGAGGAGGCTGCCCAGAATCCCGGTGGGGGGATGGGCGAGGGCCTCGGCATGGGGATGGGGATGGCCATGGGACAGCGCATGGCGTCCACGATGGCGGGGCAACCGGCAGCGCAACCGGCCCCGGCGGCCCAGCCGGCCGCTCCGCCGCCGCTGCCCACCGCGGGACCGCAGTGGTTCCTCGGTTCCGGAGGCCAGCAGACCGGCCCGTTCGACGAGGCCGGGCTGCGCGCCGAGGCCGCCGCGGGCCGGCTCACCGGCGGAACCCTGGTGTGGCGGGCCGGAATGGCTTCCTGGACCGCGGCCGCCGAGGTCGCCGAGCTATCCGCGGTGTTCGGTTCGGTCCCCCCGCCGCTGCCGCCGCAGGGCTGATCAGGACATCCCGGCGGCGCTCACCCGCCAGAACGCCCCTGCGGCCGCCGGACCACCCGCACGGCCCCGCCTGGTGGCCGGATGCTCCGCCCCACGAAGAAAGGTCGGCAGGTTCGGATGAGCGATCCGACAGCGGACACCGCGATGTTCCCGTGTGCGAGCTGCGGCGCCCGGGTCGAGTTCGCCCCCGGGTCGACGATGCTGCGCTGCCCGTACTGCGGTCATGAACAGGCCATCGAGGCGACCTCGGCGACGATCGAGGAACATGACTACCAGACCTGGGCCGCCAACGCGCGCAAACCTGTGGCCCAGGTCGGCGCGCACGTCTACACCTGCACCGGCTGCGGTGCCCGCACCGAGTCCAACGATCTGTCCGAACGCTGTCAGTTCTGCGCCTCCCCGATGGTCGCCGACCCCGCCGCCGTTGACGCCATCGCCCCCGAGGCCGTTCTCCCCTTCGGGGTCGACCGGTCCGGCGCCCGCACCGCCTTCCAACGCTGGATCCGGTCCCGGTGGTTCGCCCCGGACGCGCTGAAGAAGGTCGCCAGCACCGAGCAGATGGACGGCACCTACCTGCCGCACTGGACCTACGACGCCCGCACCATGACGAGATACACCGGCCAGCGCGGCGAGCACTACTGGGTGACCGAGACCTACACCGTCACCGTGGACGGTCACCCGCAGACCCGGACCCGCCAGGTGCAGCACACCCGCTGGTACCCGGCCGCCGGAACGGTGCAGCGGGCCTTCGACGACGTCCTCGTCCCGGCCACCACCCACCTTCCCGCGCAGCAGCTGGACACGCTCGGCCCCTGGGACCTGACCAAGGCGGCGCCGTTCCAGCCCGGATACCTGTCCGGGTTCCGCACCCTGCGCTACGACATCGAACCGGATGCCGGCTTGCAGGATGCGAAGCAGCGGATGAAGGCGGTCATCCACGGCGACTGCCGGGCCGACATCGGCGGTGACGAGCAGCGAGTGGCCTCGATGAACACCCGCTACGACGACCTTGCGTTCAAACTCGTGCTGCTGCCCCTGTGGATCGCCGCCTACGTGTACGCGGGACGCACCTGGCAGGTCGTGATCAACGCGAACACCGGTGAGGTCGTCGGGGACCGGCCGTACAGCAAGCTCAAGATCGCCCTGGCGGTCCTCGCCGGTCTGGCCGCCGCAGCCGCTGTCTACGGGCTGTACCGGGTGTTCTCCTGACCCGGACCGGGTCAGGTCCCGCAGGCCCCGGTGCGCGGGATTCCCGGCGGCCAGGATTCTCGGAGATCAGGGTTCCCGGACCCGGTCCAGGGCGGTGGCGAGGTCGTCGGGCAGGTCGCTGTCGAAGGTGACGTGGGTTCCGGTGCCGGGATGCACGAAAGCCAACCGCACGGCGTGCAACCACTGCCGGTGCAGGCCGAGCCGCGCGGCCAGCACCGGGTCGGCGCCGTAGGTGAGGTCCCCGGCACAGGGGTGCCGCAGCGCGGAGAAGTGCACCCGGATCTGGTGCGTGCGCCCGGTCTCCAGATGTACCTCGACCAGACTCGCCGCGCGGAACGCCTCGACCACCTCGTAGTGGGTGATCGACGGTTTCCCGCCGGAGACGGCGCGTCGATGGTGCCGACGAGGGGATCGGGATGGCCCTGGACGAGGGCGTGGTAGGTCTTGTCCACGGTGCGTTCCCGGAACGCCTGCTTCAGCGCGGAGTAGGCGCTCTCGCTCTTCGCCACGACCATCAGCCCGCTCGTCCCGACGTCCAGCCGGTGCACGACGCCCTGCCGCTCGGCGGCTCCCGACGTGGAGATCCGGTACCCCGCGGCGGCCAGCCCGCCGACGACGGTGGAGCCGGTCCAGCCCGGACTCGGGTGGGCCGCCACCCCGACCGGCTTGACGACGACGACAAGGTCATCGTCGTCGTGCCCGAACCGCATCCCCGGCACCGGGTCGGCCCGGACCTCCTGCGCTCCCGGCGGCGGCGGGAGCGCCACGTCCAGCCAGTCCCCGGCACGCAGGCGCCCGGACTTGCCCAGGTCCCGGCCGTCCACCCGGACCTGGCCACGTTCGACGAGATCGGCAACCGTCGAACGGGACATCCCCAGCATCCGGGAGAGCGCGGCGTCGAGTCGTTCCCCCACGAGCCCGTCCGGGACGGGCAACCGCCGGTACTCAGTCACGGAGACCGACCCTGTCCGCACCGGCGCCCCGCAGGCCGTGGCCCCCGGCTGCGGTCGGGAAGCCGGGCAGGTAGGGGGAACTGGTGGCACGGTGAGAGCGGAGGGAGCGCCGGGGGCGGACGGGGCTGACCGGGCGGGTACCGAGGGCAGCACCGCAGCCGTGGTGGCGGGCCGGCACGAAGGAGCCGTCAACGACGGGAAGGATCTGCTGCATGGCGCCCCCAGCCTGCCACGCCGCCCGGGTGACGACGCACCCTGGGGTCACCGGCGTTCCTGCCGCTGCTTGCCGTTCAGTCGTGTCAGCTGTCGAGGAGTTCGGTGACCGCAGCCCGGAGCACGTCAGCCCGGACCCGATCGGCGACGTCGATCTCGACGACCTTGGAACGCCGGGTCTGCCCGGTCACCAGATGCACCACGGACCGCCGCACCCCCAGCGCCCCGGCGACGGCCCGCAGACAGGCCTCCGTCGCCTTCCCGTCCACGGCTCGCTGGGTCACGGCGACGACGAGTTCCCCGTCCCCGTAGCGCCCTCCGACTTTCGCCCGCGAGGCTCCGGGGCGGACCCGGACCACGAGACGGACCGGTTCCGGTCCGGCCTGATCATCCCGTGCCGCCATATCCCGCCTCCTCGACGCTGCGGCGCCGCCAGGAGCCACCCCGGGCTTCCCGGGCCGCCACCGGCCTTCTGGCCCGCCCGTGCCGTCCGTGTCGTCCGGCCGGCAACCGACAAACGACACGACGGTCCGGGCGACCCCCGCTCCCGCACAGGAGCGGCCCAGACCGTCGTGCCGTCGTACTACTGCTGCCACCCGTGGAGGTAGCACTGCCAGCCAGGCTTGGCGCCGGCTGCGGCTGCGGCCCGCGGTTCGGCACCACCGCGGCCTTGGCCTCGAGTTCGCGCAGCTGCCCCTCCAGGTAGGACTTGAGCCGGCTGCGGTACTCACGTTCGAAGGCCCGCAGCTCGTCGATCTTCCGCTCCAGCAGCGAACGTTCCTGCTCCAGCGAGCCGAGGGTCTGGCGCTGCTTCTCCTCGGCCTCGCGGACGAGCCGGTTCGCATGTTCGCGCGCCTCGCCGACGATTCGGTCACGCTGCTGCTCGCCGTTGCGCACGTACTCGTCGTGCAGCTTCTGGGCGAGGGCGAGCATCCCCGCCGCAGCTTCCGGGCCCTGCCCCTGCTGGGCGACGGACTCGAGCTGAGCGGCCGGGCGCATGGGCTCGGGGATCGGCATCGGCGCCGGTGCGGGGGCGGCAGCCGGGACCGGGATCGGAGCCGGGGACTCGGGCTCGGCGGAAGATTCGCGCGAGACGGTGGCTCGCGAGAGTTCACCGACGCGGCGCTCGCACGCGCCCAGCTTCTGCCGCATCTCCTCGTTCTCTTCGGTGAGACGACGGAGCTCGTTGACGACCTCGTCGAGGAAGTCGTCAACCTCGTCCTGGTCGTACCCCTCGCGGAACTTCGTGGCTTGGAACCGTTTATTGACGACGTCCTCAGGCGTCAGGGCCATCTGGGTCACCTCGCGGGAGAGACTCGGTTAGGTGCTCGTTGTCGCCATGTCACCGTAGCGGATGCCGCCAGCCGAGATCGAATGGACCATCGAACCCGAGTGTCGCAACCAACGGTGATCACTGACATGCACAGCGTAGTTGTGTGAAGTCAAGGATCCTAGCGCACCACCTCCGTCATCCAAGGATCCCGAGGAGAACCACCACGATCAGGAACAACACCGTGAAGGCGATATCCAGCTGCATCATCCCGATCCGCAACGGCTTGAAGACCCGCCGCAGTGCACGAAGCGGCGGGTCCGTCACGGTGTACACGGCCTCGGCCCCGACCAGCACGACGCCCCGCGGACGCCAGTCCCGGGAGAAGACCTGAACCCAGTCCAGTACGAGACGGATCATGAGAGAGAAGAAGAACAGGAGCACGACGAGGTAGGCCACCCCGCGAAGGACATTCACCATGATCCGTTCCCGCCGACCCTGAGGTCAGCTCTGGTTGAAGAACCCCCGCTCGGGAACCCGCGCCTTCTCCGCCGGGGCCACCTCGACATTGGCGGGCGACAGCAGGAACACCTTAGAGGTGACCCGCTCGATCGACCCGCGCAACCCGAAAACCAGGCCCGCGGCGAAGTCGACCAACCGCTTGGCGTCGGACTCGTCCATCTCCCCGAGATTCATGATCACCGGGGTTCCCGAGCGGAACGCCTCCCCGATGGTCTTGGCCTCATTGTAGGTCCGGGGATGGATCGTGGAGATCCGGTGCAGCTCCGTCGGCGCCCCCGACGGCGGAACCATCCTCGCCACGGCCCCACGCGAAATCGGTGTCACAGGCGCCCTCCGCTCCTCCACCTGATCGGCCTCCTGCCGCTCGGCGCGGCGGTCGAACTCGCGCTCCGGTGCGTCGTACTCCCCGTACTCGTCATCGACGTCGTAGGCGTCGTAGCGGTCCTCATCCTCGGCCAGACCAAGATAGATCATGGTCTTGCGCAGCGCCCCGCCCATCGGTGCTCCTCGCTTCGACGTGTCACCCTCCGTCAGGACGGTACCCGAGGGGTGGTCGCACACCGAGTATCGCGCTACCGACACGCAGGTGTGTCGCTCCCTCGGCCACCGCAGCCTCCAGGTCCCCGCTCATCCCCGCGGAGATCAGCGTGGCCTGGGGATACCCAGCACACAGCCGATCCCTCACCTCACGGAGCCGGGTGAAGGACGGTCGTGGGTCGGCCCCCAGAGGTGCCACCGCCATCACACC
>JARRQM010000455.1:0-3362 GCA_037381765.1 Kineosporiaceae bacterium | reverse complement strand
GCATCCGCGGCGCCGCCTGGTCGGAGACGGATTCGGCGGAGGTTCTCCGACGTCGGTGACGTCGCCGTCCGGGGCGTTCCCGCCCCGGCTGCTGCGGGGTTCTACCCCGCGACGCGAGCCGCGACGGCGTCACCGATCTCCGCCGTGGAGCGGGATACTCGGTGCTCGGCGCGCGCCGCGAGGTCAGCCGCGACGGCGTCCTCCACCCGGGCCGCCGCCTTGTCGTGGCCGAGATGCTCCAACAGCATCGCGACGGACAGGATGGTGGCGGTGGGGTCGGCCTTACCCTGCCCGGCGATGTCCGGGGCCGAACCGTGCACCGGCTCGAACATACTCGGGGCGCTGCGCTCGGGGTTGATGTTCCCGGAGGCGGCCAGTCCGATGCCGCCGGAGATCGCGGCGGCGAGGTCCGTGACGATGTCGCCGAAAAGGTTGTCGGTGACGATGACGTCGAACCGGGACGGGTCGGTCACCATGAAGATCGTCGCCGCATCCACGTCAGGTAGTTCGTGGTGACGTCGGGGAACTCGGTGCCGACCCGGTCGACGGTACGCCGCCACAGGTGCCCGGCGTGGGTGAGCACGTTGTGCTTGTGCACCAGGGTGAGCGTGCGCCGCGGGCGGGTGGCGGCCCGGCGGAAGGCGTCACGGACGACCCGTTCGACACCGTGTGCGGTGTTGACGCTGACCTCGGTGGCGATCTCCTGCGGGGTGCCGACGCGCAGCGCCCCACCGTTACCGACGTAGGGTCCCTCGGTGCCTTCCCGGACGACGACGAAGTCGACCTCCCCGGGGGCGGCGAGCGGGGAGTCGACGCCGGGGTAGATCCGGGCCGGGCGCAGGTTCACGTAGTGGTCGAGTTCGAAGCGCAGCCGGAGCAGCAGCCCGCGTTCAAGAACACCACTGGGCACGCCGGGGTCGCCGACCGCGCCGAGCAGGATCGCGTCATGCCCGCGGATCTCCTCCAGGACGGAGTCGGGCAGGGTCTCCCCGGTCGCGTGCCAGCGTCGGGCACCGAGGTCGTATTCGGTGGTGGCGATGGTGATCTCACCGTCCACGACGGCCCGGAGGACCTTGAGCCCTTCGGTGACGACCTCGGTTCCGATGCCGTCGCCGGGGACGACGGCCAGGCGCAGCGACTCTGACATGGCCCTCAGGCTAGCGCCCCGTCCACATGACGGTCATGGCGTCTCACGATGTGGACATCCGGGGGTGGTGGGGGTTCGGGTGGCCCCGTCGGTGGCGCAGCCGTCCCCAGCGTAGGCCACACGGGTGGGCCCGTTCACACCGTTGCCGCAGACCGGTCCGAGAACGGGACGGCCGGTGGGCCGGGACAGCCGGTGGGCCGGGCCCGGCCCGGCGGGCGGTACTACACCGACAGGTCGACGAGATGCACGGAGCGGGCGCCGACCTCCCGGGCGACCTCCTCGACGACCTCCGCAGGCGCCGCCGAGTCGAGGGTGAGCACGCTCACCGCGTCACCACCGACGTTCTCGCGGCCCACCTGCATCGCGGCGATGTTCACCCCGGCGGCCCCGAGCAACCGGCCGAGCGCGCCGATAACCCCCGGCCGGTCGGTGTAGCGCATGACGAGCATGTGCGTGGCGATCGGCACCTCAAGATCGAGGCCGTCGATCCCGACGAGTTTCTCCACCTGCTTGGGCCCGGTGAGGGTGCCCGCGACGGAGACCAGCCGGCCGTCCGGCAGCGCCCCCCGCAAGGTGATGACGTTGCGGAACTCCGGACTCACCGGATCGGTGAGCAGCCGGACCTCGATCCCCCGCTCCGCGGCGAGACCGGGTGCGTTCACATAGGTCACCTGGGCCTCCACCACCCAGGTGAACAGCCCCTTGAGCGCGGCCAACCGGAGCACGGACACGTCCAGCGTGGTGATCTCGCCCCGGACCTCGACGTCGAGCTGGGTCGGGGTCCCCCCGGCGATCGCGGTGAACACCCGGCCGAGTTTCTCCACCAGCGGGATACCGGGCCGGACGTCCTCGTCGATCACCCCGCCGGAGACGTTCACCGCGTCGGGGACGAGTTCCCCGGCGAGAGCCAGCCGCACACTCTTCGCCACGGCGACCCCGGCCTTCTCCTGGGCCTCCTCGGTGGAGGCCCCGAGATGCGGGGTGACCACGACGTTGTCGAGGCCGAACAGCGGGGAGTCGGTGCACGGTTCGGTGGCGAACACGTCGACCCCGGCCCCGGCGACCCGCCCCTCGACCAGCGCCGCATGCAGGGCGGCCTCGTCGACGACCCCGCCGCGCGCGGCGTTGACGATCCGGACGCTCGGCTTGACCTTGCGCAACGCCTCCTCGCCGATGAGACCGATCGTCTCCGGGGTCTTCGGCAGGTGCACCGTGATGAAGTCACTGGCCCCGAGTAGCTCGTCGAGGCCGACCAGCTGTACCCCGAGCTGTCCGGCCCGGGCGCTGCTGACGTAGGGGTCGTAGGCGAGCAGCTTCACCCCGAAGGAACTGAGCCGCTGGGCGACGAGGGCACCGATCCGCCCCAGCCCGACGACACCGACGGTCTTCTCGTACAGCTCGGTCCCGGCGTACTTCGACCGCTTCCACTGCCCGTCCCGGAGCGAGGAGTTGGCCTGCGGGACGTTCCGGGCCACGGCCAGCAGCAAGGCGATGGCCAGCTCCGCGGCGGAGACGATGTTCGACGTCGGGGCGTTGACGACCATCACCCCGGCCTGGGTGGCCGCCGGGACGTCGACGTTGTCGAGCCCGACCCCGGCCCGGGCGACGACCTTGAGCCGGGTGGCCGCGGCGAGCGCCTCGGCGTCGACCTTGGTCGCCGAACGCACCAGGACGGCGTCGGCATCGGCGATCGCGGTGAGCAGCTGGGAGCGGTCGGACCCGTCACAGGAGCGGATCTCGAAGTCGGGCCCCAGGGCCTCGACGGTCGCGGGTGAGAGCTGCTCGGCGATCAGGACGACGGGTTTCGTCACGACGGACCTCTCCGGTGCGCGAGCCGGCTCCGGCCCGTGGACGTCCCGGGACGGATGGAGCCGGACAGGATTGTCAGGATCAAGGGTTGCCAGGAGCAAGGGTTCCGGAATCGGGTGCGTTACCAGGACTGCGGTACCGGGACCAGGTGCGGTGTCCACGATGACACCACCGCCTCGGCCGGACGGCGCCGCCCCTTCCGGGACCGCCGCCCGCCTACGTCCCGGGAGGAGTCTACGGCCGCTTGTGAACCGCTTCACGAGGGGGCGGTGTGGTCCGGAGCACCCCAGGACCCCACCCGAACACCCCCAGGCCACCCCGGAACACCCCCACCCCGGAAACACTTCGGGGCACGGTGTGACGACACCCCGCCCTGAACCTGGACACGGTGCCGGGCACCGCCCCC
>JARRQM010000454.1:0-2694 GCA_037381765.1 Kineosporiaceae bacterium | reverse complement strand
GTCCGTGCGCACCGGATCCGCGCCGTCGTCCGCGGCCCGGCCGGCGTACACGCCCCGGCCGGCACCGGACCCACCGCGGGCGCGGAGCCGCCGGAACTCACCTGGTCGTGGCCGGACGCCCCGGGCGCTGTTCGCCCCACGGTGACGAGGCCGTCGCGTTCGGGCCGGCTGGTGGTGCTCACCTCCGGCACGACGGGGGTTCCGCGGGGGGTGTCCCGCCGGTTGCCGCTGCGGGTGCTGGCCGGCCCTGCCGGTACCCACCTGAGGCTGATCCCGCTGCGCGAGGGCGAGCCGATCGTGGTGGCGGCGCCACTGCACCACGGGTACGGGCTCGCCTACCTGGCCGCCGGTCTCGCGCTCGGGTGCCCGGTGGTGCTCGCCGCGGGTTTGACCGCCGAGCAGGTCCTGCACGCGGCCGCCACGCACCATGCCCGGCTGCTGGTGCTGCTCCCCCTGCAACTGCGCCGCATCTGCGAGCTGCCCGCGGAGGTTCTCGCCGGCTACCCCCTCGACGACCTGGGCGCAGTCGTCAGCGCGGCCGCGGCACTATCCCCGGCGCTGCACGCCCGCGCCGTCGAGGTATTCGGCGAGCGCATCTTCAACCTCTACGGGTCCACCGAGGCCGGCTGGGCGAGCATCGCCACTCCGGCCGATCTGCGGACCGCCCCGGGCACCGTCGGCCGCCCGCCCCACGGGATCAAGCTGCGGATCCTGGACGCCTCCGGGGCCGTGGCCCCGCCCGGCCGGATCGGCGAGGTGCACGTGCACGGCTGGGATCCGAAGGGCGGTTGGCATCCGACCGGTGACCTCGGCCACCTCGACGCGGCGGGCCGGCTGCACCTCGACGGCCGGGTCGACGACATGATCGTCTCGGGCGGGGAGAACGTCTACCCCGGTCCCGTCCTGGCGACGCTGCGCGCGCATCCCGACGTGGACGACGCCGTGGTGGCCCCGCGGCCCGACGCGGAATTCGGGCAGCGGCTGCACGTCACGGTGGCCCGGCGGAGCGGCTCGGGGCTGACCCCGGAACAGCTGCGGGACTGGCTGAGGACGAGGCTGTCGCGGGCCGAACAGCCGCGCGACATCGAGGTGGTGGAGGAGTTGGCGCGCACCGCGACCGGCAAACCGCTGCGCCCCGGGGGCGGTAGAGCACCGGACTGACCGACCCAGGAAGGGCCGTCGGCCGAGGTCAGGAGGGACGCGAAACCCCGTAGCCCTGGGCGGGCCCCCGCTCACCCATCGTTCTCCGGCACGGGGTCTTGTTCTTGGTCGACGTCCGCCAACTGACGTCGAAGGTCCCGCGCCGCACGCCCTCGGTAGTCCCGCAGGACTTCCGCCAAGGTTTCACGGACTTCCCTGTCGGGATGATCGACGAGGTACGCCAGCTCCTCGGCGCCACCACGACGCCTACCGCTCAGGTCCCACAGGGCGTCGACGACATCCTGCGGCGAGTCCGCCGCACGCAGCGCGGCCATCAGTTCCGGCTTGGTCCGCCGCGGAGGATCCGTCGGGAACCGCCGTCGCACGGCCGCCGCCCCGTAAGTACCCGAGGCCAGACACATCGGGCACGCACAGGGTCGGCGCCCGTGGCTGTCGGGGGCGTACCGCCAGCCCACGAACTGCGGGATCCGCCGGACCCGGCGGATCTCTCCCGCCCCGACGGCCCGGGGCAGGAACACCTCGAACCCCCGCGGGTCCCGCTGCGACCGGATCAGCCCCGCCGCCTCGGACGCCGATACTGACGCCGGGTGTTTGCCGTAGTGGCCCACCCACACCGGCTCATCGTCGTTGATCCGGATGTCGACGGCGACAACCGGGCCCGGGTGCCAACGCCGAACCTCCCGCGCCCACTGATGCGTCAATGTGAACGACGCCAGGACGGCCGGCATCAGATGCACCCGATCCACCCCGCCCCCCGAGGCTACCGGCCCTGGACGTGCAGGCCGGTTCACGGTGACGGGCCACCCGGGACGGCTGCCCCGTTCGGTGCGGGGCGCCGAACGGGGCGACGGCGTCCGCGTCGAGCTCGTCAGCCGGACCGGGCTCGTTGGTCCTGGACCGTTCCGCCGGCTTGTCGGCGTACTGCCGGATCTCCTCAACAGAACGGGACCTGGTCATCACCTCAGGAGTTTCTCTCGGGCCCGCATCGCAGGGACGATCACGATGGCGGTGTCACCGCCGATGTCGCCGACTTCGAGGAAGGACACGGACCGGTTCGGCCCGATGATCAAAGCATCCGCCCACCTGTCGTGGTCAGGGCCGTTTCTATGCCCGGCAGAGTGCCGGCAGGTCGGCCTCACCCGTCCCCTCGGCGTTGCCCAATACACGGAGCGCGCGGCAGGCATCCGCGACGGCCGCGTCCGGGTCGAGTTGCCAGACGGCCACCGCACCGTCCGCCCCGGCGCTGACGAGTTCCTTGCCGTCGGGGGAGAAGGCGAGCGAGTTCGGCTCGCTGTCCAGGTGGCCTGCGATCTGCGCGATCTCGGTGCCCGACGTGGCGTCCCAGAGCCGGATGACTTTCTCGTGCGTGGTGGAGGTGGCCAGGGTCCGGCCATCGGGGGAGTAGACCACCTGCCGGACGGTGAACGGGTGGCGGAGCGTCCGCAGAACCTTCCCGTCAGGGAGACGGCGGATCTCGACGAGTCCGTCGGACCGGGCCACCGCGAAGGTGCCATCGCGGCCTGCGGCGAGGGA
>JARRQM010000453.1:0-3176 GCA_037381765.1 Kineosporiaceae bacterium | reverse complement strand
GATCAAGGCGGACGGGTCACCATCGCCGGGACAGGAAAGCGAGGCACTGCGCCGGTACCGGGCCGAGGGAACCCCGCTCCGCGCCGGTGGTACCCGGGTGGACCTGCGCCTGGCCCGCTGGGACGGTCAACTCGCCGAGGGAAGTGATGGCGACCCGGTGGCCCAGTGACCCGCTGAAGTGAACGTGACCCGGTGACCCGGTGACCCGGTGAAGTGAACGTGACCCGGTGATCCGGTGAGGCGAACGTGACCCGGTGACGTGGTGTGCCTGCCCGCTGTCGGCCCTTTGTGATGGGATCGTTCCGTGCAGGAGCCGACAGCAGACGAGCGGGCCCCGGGGAGTACCACCCCCGGTCCCGGCGGCAGCGGCTCAGCGGCTCCCGAGGTTCCCGACCAGCCCGGCGTACCCGAACCGTCCGAGGTACCAGAGCGGTCCGAAGGAGCTGGTTCCGGGCTGCCTCCGGTCCGTCTGATCCGGTCCCCGGAACGGGGGCGCGGACGTCCGGTCGCACTCGACGACGCCCAGCAGGCCGTCGTCGCGCACCGGCAGGGGCAGGGTCCCGTCGTCGTGTTCGGCGGGCCCGGCACCGGCAAGACGACGGTGCTCGTCGAGGCGCTCGCCACCCGGGTGGAGCGTGACGGCGTTCCCGCGGACGGCCTGCTCCTCCTCGCCGCGACCCGGCAGGCGGCCTCCGGGTTGCGGGAGCGGCTGTCCGTCCGGTTGTCCCGCACGGTGCGCGAACCGGCCTCCCGTACCCTCGCCTCCTACGCTTTCGGGGTGCTCCGGCGGCGGCTCGTGCTCGACGGTGACGTGCCGCCCCGCCTCATCTCCGGCCCCGAGCAGGACCGGATCCTCGCTGAGTTGCTCGCCGGGCACGAGTCCGGGATCGGTCGGCCCCCGGCCTGGCCGGCCTCGGTGGGCCCGGAGATCCGCACCCTCCGCGGTTTCCGCGATGAGCTGCGCGACCTGCTGATGCGCGCGGTGGAACGCGGGCTCGCCCCCGCCGACCTGACCCGGCTCGGGCAGCGGCACGGCAGACCCGAGTGGTGCTCGACGCCGAACGCGACCGGTGGGCGGTCGTCGGCGTCGACGACGCCCAGGAACTCACCGCCGCCGGGCAGCGGCTCATCGACCTGCTCGCCGGCGGCGGGCACGCTCTCGTCCTCGCCGGTGACCCCGACGTCGCGACCCTCACGTTCCGCGGTGCGCTGCCGCAGACCGTGGCCGGTGCCGCCGAACGGTTCCGCCGGGCCGACGGGGGTCCGGCGCGCACCGTCGTCCTCGGTACCGCCCACCGGTACGGTCCGCTGCTGCGGGCCGTGGCTGACCGGGTGGCCGCACGTATCGGGTCGGCGGGGACCGTCGCCCACCGCGCCGGCCCCGGGGCCACCCACCGCTCGGGGGCCGCCCACCGCGCGGATCCCGTCGGGCCGGGGGAGGTACCCGGTCCGGCAACGCCGGGGGCCCAGCCGGAACGATCCGGCGCCGGCGAGGAGGTTGCGGTGCACGTCCGCGCCTCCACCGCCCAGGAGGGGGCGTTCGTTGCGACCTGGCTGCGTCGTCGGCACCTGGAACAGGGGGTGCCGTGGTCGAGGATGGCCGTCGTCGTCCGTTCCGCCCGGGCCACCCGGTCGCTGCGCCGGGCCCTCGGCTCGGCCGGTGTTCCGGTGACGGTGCCCGGCGTGGAGATCGCGGTCCGGGACGAGCCCGCGGTGCTGCCGTTGCGGCTGGCCCTGCGGTGCTGCCTCGATCCCGAGCAGCTCACCGCCGAAACCGCCGTCGCGTTGCTGTCCGGGCCGTTCGGCGGGGTTGACGCGGTTGCCTTGCGCCGGCTCCGGCAGGCCCTGCGCGCCCAGGAACTCGCCGGGGACGGCGACCGGACGAGTGACGCCCTGCTCGTCGAGGCCCTCGCCGACCCCGGGCACCTGGCCACCCTCGACCCCCGGGTCGCGGCCCGGGCCCGGCACGTCGCGGCACTTCTCCAGGCCGGCCGGCGTGCAGCGGATGCCCCCGGGGCGACCGCCGAGACGGTGCTCTGGGCGTTGTGGGAGGCCGCCGGGGTGGCCGAGGCATGGCAACGTCGGGCCCTCGCCGGGGGGCAGTCCGGGGCCCGGGCCGACCGCGACCTCGATGCGGTCGTCGCCCTGTTCGACGCCGCGGCCCGGCACACCGACCGGCTCCCGCACGCCGGGCCCGGCGACTTCCTCGGCTACCTGGAAGGCCAGGAACTGCCCTCGGACACCCTCGCCGCGCGCGCCCCCGACGGCGAGGCCGTCACCCTGCTCACTGCTGCGGGGGCGGCGGGCCGGGAATGGGATGCCGTGGCCGTCCCCGGGGTTCAGGAGGGCACCTGGCCCGACCTGCGGTTGCGTAACTCCCTGCTCGGCGGGCAGGCCCTCGCCGACCTCCTGGACGGGCGGGTCGGTGACGGTGCCGACATCGTCGGTGGTCCCGGTGGTCCCGGTGGTCCCGGTGGTTCCGGGCGGGCTGCGGTGTCCGCGCAGCGGCGGGCCGTCCTCGACGACGAGCTACGGCTTTTCCACGTCGCGGTGAGCCGTGCCCGCCGCGCCCTGCTGGTCACCGCGGTGCGCTCGGAGGAGGAGCTGCCGTCGTCCTTCCTCGACCTCGTCGATCCGCTGCCGGCCGACGCCGACGAGCGTCCGCTGTCCGCGGTCCCCCGGGCGATGACCCTGCCGTCGCTCATCGCCGAACTGCGCGGCGTCGCCGCCGACACCGGGGAGCCGTCCGGGCGACGCCACCGGGCTGCCCGGCACCTCGCCGAACTGGCCCGCGCCGGGGTACCCGGTGCCGACCCCGGCGACTGGTACGGGCTGGCCCCGCTGTCCAGCATCGAGCCGTTGCGCGCCGAGGACGAGCCGGTGCGGGTATCCCCGTCCAAGGTCGAACAGTTCACCCGGTGCGCCCTGCGCTGGCTGCTGGAAACCTCCGGGGGGTCGCCCGGTTCCTCCTCGTCCCAGCTGCTCGGCACGCTCGTGCACGAGATCGCCGAGCGGGCCCCGAACGGTACCCGTGCCGAACTCGCCGCCCTGCTCGCTGACCGCATCGACCGGCTCGGCCTCGGTGAGGGATGGGTCGACGACCGGGAGCGGCAGCGGCTGCGTTCATGGTCGACAAGTTCGCCGAGTACGTAGCCGAGTCCCGCACGGCCGGACGG
>JARRQM010000452.1:0-3618 GCA_037381765.1 Kineosporiaceae bacterium | reverse complement strand
GGACCCGGCGTTCGACGGGCGGGCAGGCGGCCACGCAGGGGAGGCGCTCGTCCCAGTCGAGGCCGGCGGACCGCAGGTGGGCGAGGGCCATCCGGTAGGGGCGGCGTACCGAAGCGTCGCCTCCGGCGAGCGGGACGGTGTCGAGGTGGGCGAAGCGGGTGAACCCGTCGTAGTCGGCGACGAGCAGTTCCCCGCCCCATACGGTGCCGTCGTCGCCGTATCCGGTGCCGTCGAGGGCGAGGCCGAGGACGGGGGTGTTCCCGTCGAGCCCGTGTTCGGCCATGACGGCGGCGATGTGCGCGTGATGGTGCTGCACCTGACGGAGCACCGGCGGATCCGCCGCCACGGATCCGCCTCCCGGGGACGCGCCGCTCTCCCCCGCGCCGCCCGCGGGGACGCCCGGCCGGCCCCGCCCGGAGCCGCCCCCCGGAGGGATGCCGGGCCCGCGGCCGGTCCGGGCCGGCGGGGAACACCGGTGCCGGGCCCAGGCCGTCCCCCGGTACCCGGGATGCCGGTCGGCGACGACGACCCGGGGCCGGACGTCCACGAGGTCCGCCAACTGGGCGGTGGCCCGGTCGAACACCTCCCGGGTGGACAGCTGGTCGAGATCCCCGACGTGCGCGGACAGCCACGCGTAGCGGCCAGAGGCGAGGCAGAAGGTGTTCTTCAGGTCCCCGCCGACGGCGAGGACCGGATCGACGTCGACGGGCAGGATGACGGGCAGCGGGGCGTACCCGCGGGATCGCCGCAACGGCAGCTCCACCCCGTCGACCACGCGGAGCACGGAGTCGTCGCAGGGGACGTGGATCGGACGGTCGTGACCGAGCCAGGCGTCGGCGACCCCGGCAAGGTCGCGCCGGGCCTCGGCGTCGCCGGTGACGATGGGTTCCCCGGACAGGTTGCCGCTGGTGAGGACGAGCACCCGGGGGCCGGGCGGGTCACCGGGCAAACCGAGCAGCAGGTGGTGCAGCCCGGTCGGCGGGAGCATGACCCCGAGATCGGGGTTTCCGGGGGCGACCCCGGGGACGACCCGGGGGGCGCCGGGCGGCGGATGGGTGCGGCGGCGGAGCAGGACGATCGGGGCCCGGGGCGAACCGAGCAGGGCCGCCTCCGCGTCGTCGACATGGGTGATCGCCGCGGCGGTGTCGAGGTCGGGGACGAGTACGGCGAACGGTTTGCCGCCGCGGCGCTTGCGGCGCCGCAACCGGGCGACGGCCTCCTCGGATCCGGCGTCGCAGGCCAGGTGGTAGCCGCCGAGCCCCTTGACCGCGACGATCCGGCCTCGTGCGAGCAACCGGCGAGCCCGGGCCAGGGCTACCTCACCGGTAGCCGGAACAGTCGCCGCACCGGCGGCCAGGGCGGCCGGAACGACCTCACCCGTGACCGGAACGACCTCACCCGTGACCGGAGCGGCCTCACCGGTGATCGGGGTGACCGGGGCTGCCGGGTCGCCACTCTCCCCCGCGGCCGGGTCGCCGCCCTCCCCCGCTGCCGGGTCGTCCCGTTCCGCGGGCGCTTCCTCCAGGGTGAGCCGCGGTCCGCAGGTGTGGCAGGCGATCGGCTGGGCGTGGAAGCGGCGGTCCGCCGGGTCGGCGTACTCGGCGGCGCACTCCGGGCACAGCGGGAACCCGGCCATCGTCGTCGACGGCCGGTCATAGGGCAGGGCGGTGACGATGGTGAACCGCGGCCCGCAGTTCGTACAGGTGATGAACGGGTGCCGGAACCGGCGGTCACCGGGGTCACGCAGTTCGGCGAGACAGTCCGGGCAGGTGGCGACATCCGCGGGGACGAGGGTGCGCCCCGGGGCGACCTCGGAGGCGGAGATCCGGAACCCGCCCGCGGGGCGGACCGGCAGCCCCGTCCAGGTCACGTCCTCGACGGCGGCCAGCGGCGGGGCGTCCGCGCGCACCCGGCGGCAGAAGGCGTCGACCGCGGCCGGGGCACCCTGTACTTCGGCGAGCACCCCCGCACTGTCGTTGCGGACCTCACCGGGGCCCCGGGGACGGGCCGGCCCCCCGGGCGGCGATCCCGCCGTCCGGAACGGTGAGCCGTCGCGCGTACACCGCGTCGCGTGCCGTGGCGGCCCAGTTGCGTCCACACCGGCAGCCTACGGCGGCGGTCCGGACGGTCCGCCGGTCCTCAGTCCCGGGTGAGGCGCTCCGGCGAGGGAATCCAGGCACCGTCCGGGGCCGCGGGACCAGCCGGGCCGGCGGCACGGTCCGGACCAGCGGAACCGGCGGAGCTGGTGGGACCGGCGGAACCGGCGGAGCTGGCGGAACCGGCGGAGCTGGCGGAGCCTTCCGGTCCGTCCCGGGGTGGGGCCGAACGGGCCGGCCCGCCGGCTGTCCCGGGTCGGGGCACCGAACTCCCGGACCCATTGTCCGTCTCGGGCCGGGTCGGCAGGTCTGTCCCGGCCCGGGTGGAGCGGTCGTCCAGCCCCCGGCTGTCGGCTCCCCACCGGGGTGCGGTGACGGCGAGGACGAGGAGGAGCGCGAGAAGGAGGAGAGCGGCCATACCCCCAGGGTGACCGGAAGTGGCCTTGCCATCCATAACCACTTGGGTCAGAGTGGTTGCGTGACACAAGGCCACTTCATGGACCGCACGGCCCTGACCCGGATCGGCGCCCGGGAACTCGACGGCTACCTGCGGGGCTGGCGGGACGAGGACGAACCCGGACCGGCCTACCTCGCCCTGGCCCGACGACTACGCACACTGATCTTGGACGGCCGGGTGCCGGTACACACCGTGCTCCCCTCCGAGCGGGTGCTCGCCGAGGCCCTGGGCACGAGCCGGACCACGACGACGGCCGCCTACCGGGTACTCCGGGAATCCGGGTTCGCGGCGGGACGGCACGGGTCGGGGACCTGGACGACGCTGCCCGGGACGCCGCGCCAGGAACCGTGGCCGGTGCTGCACGGGGAGGATCTGCCGGAGGAGATCCCGGACCTGACGACGGCCTCGTTCGAGGCGCCACCCGGACTGCACCCGGCCTACCAGGCGGCCCTCGCGGAACTGCCGCGCTACCTGCCCGGACACGGCGACCTCACCGCGGGGGTGCCGGAGCTGCGCGCCCGGGTGGCCCAGCGGTACACCGACCGGGGCCTACCGACCCGTCCGGAACAGGTCCTGGTGACGACCGGGGCGACACAAGCGATCCAGCTCACCTTCCAGGCCCTGTTGAACCGCGGGGACCGGGTACTCGTCGAGCACCCGACGTGGCCGCTGGCCACCCAATCGGCGCAGCGGCTCGGGGCGCGGCCGGTGCCGTTCCCGGTGGAGGACGGCTGGGACCCGTTACGGCTTCGCGCGCTGCTCTCCCGTAGTCGCCCGACGCTGGCCTACCTCATCCCGGACTTCCACAACCCGACCGGGCTGCTGCTCAACGGCCCGGAACGCCTCGAAGTAGCCCGGGCCCTCGCGGATACGGGGACGACGGTGCTCGTCGACGAGACGACCACGGACCTCGACCTGCGCGCAGGCCTCGGCCGGGACAGTGGGCCGATGCCGGCCCCGCTCGCCGCCCTGGCCCGCCGCGGTACTGCGGTGAGCGTCGGCTCGGCGAGCAAACTGTTCTGGGGCGGGTTGCGGGTCGGCTGGGTCCGGGCCGACACGGAACTC
>JARRQM010000451.1:0-2748 GCA_037381765.1 Kineosporiaceae bacterium | reverse complement strand
ACACAGCGCAGATCGCTGCCAGGTATATCTACGTGACATGCAAGCTGGCACCACAACCTTGGTCAGTCAGACCCCGACGGGAGAGGCCAGCAACGGAGACGCTCGAGAAGCGAGTATCTCTGATGACGGCCGGTACATCGCGTTTACATCCGAGGCCTCGAACCTCGTCAACGATCCTGTCCCCTCGCCCCAGAACACCCAGATCTATCTACGGGACAACGCTCTCGGCGCCACCCACATGGTCAACGTCACCGAAGATGGGGCAGTCGCAAACTGGGACGGGATCTGGGATCTACAAATCAGCCCAGATGGGAAGACCGTCTATTTCGCGTCCTACGGCTCCACCGTCGTTCCAAACACCCCAAACTCGCATGAAGGGAATAGAGCCTGCAACGCCTTCTTGACCCGACTGCGCTAACCTTGATCATTCGGGCGTGAAGCGAGTCAGTGTTCGGGGTCGGTCTGGAGAATGCCACCTCCTGTTCTGGCGGTTCTGGTCGTGCGGGCGATCCGGCTGTCGTGTCGGTGGGCGCCGGTTCCACGGCCGGGCGGGTTCCTCGGGTCGGGTGAACGGGACAGGATGCCTTTCAGGTCGGCAGGGGCAGCGTCAGCACTGTGGCGAGTGCTGCGGCCAGTTCGTCCACCCAGGGTCAGGTCGTGGGGATGCGGATCCTGCGTCGGCGTTGACCGCGGATGATGCGGGCGGCGGTGTGCGGCAACCGGTAGCGCAGGGTCTTGGAGGTTCCGTGGATAGGGCGTGTCTGTGACATGAGGCAGGCACAAGCGCCCGGAAGCTCACGGGTTGTCGAGACTCGTTCTTCCTCACGAGGTGCTTGTGCCTGCGTTGCCGTCTTCTGTCATCGACCCGTTGTGGGACCAGTTCGCCGCGCTGCTGCCCGAGCGGGTCCTCACCCATCCGCTGGGCTGTCACCGGCCCCGCATCCTTGACCGGGTTGTGTTCGACAAGATCGTTCAGGCGCTGGTGCTCGGCGCTTCCTACGAACGGGTCGCGGACGCCACCTGCTCGGCGACCACCATCCGGGACCGACGCGATGAGTGAATCGAGGCCGGTGTCTTCGCCCAACTGGAACAGTTGTGTCTGCAGGCCTACGACCGGATCGTGGGCCTGGACCTGGACGACGTGCGTGTGAACAGATGCACCGTCAAGGCCCCCCTGCGGCGGGAGAGGCAGCCGGGAAGTCCCCTGTCGACCGCGTGGCGGGCCTGCAGTCGCTGCAAGTGTCCGCCGGGGGTGTTGGTTGCCAGCAGTTGGTAGCGATAGCCGTCGTGTTGCTCGAACAGGGAGACCTGTATCCCGGCGGGGATGGGTTCCCGGCAGCCTGGCCTGAGAGTCAGCCGGCGACGGACCGGGCACGCTGCACCGCGGCGACGGTCTCTTCCAGGGTCTGACGGGCATCGGCGATCGCGCTCGCCGTGCTCGCGGCGGAGGCGGCGACGGACTGGACCGCCTGTTCTTGCATCCCGATCCCTTCGGAGATGTCGTTGAGCGAGGTGAAGATCTTGTGCGTGCTCGTCCCCGCCTCCGCGATGTGTTCGGACAGCGTGACGACGTCGCTCGCCTGGGCGGCGATGCCCTCGCGCAACTGGAGCAGTCGGGTGCCGATCTGGTCGGTGGCCCCCTGGCTCTGCTGGGCGAGCGACTTGACCTCGGAGGCGACGACGGCGAATCCCTTGCCCGCTGTCCCGGCCCGGGCGGCCTCGATCGTGGCGTTGAGGGCGAGCAGGTTGGTCTGGGCGGCGATCGCCGCGACGCTTCGCGAGATCTCGTCGACGTCCTCGCTGTCGCGGGCGAGCTGGGTGAGCGCGGTGGCCAGCTTCGACACTTCCTGGCTGGTGTCCTCAGTCGCACGCTGCGTGTGCTCTGCACCCTCCCGGATCTGGGCCGTGCGGTCGGAGAGTTCGGCGATCGATGCCGTCCCGCGCTGACAGGTCGGTCGCGGTCTCGGAGGCGAGCCGCAGCTGGTGGGCCACCTCCTCCTGGGGGTCGACCCACTCGACGGTGTACGCAGGCCGGCCTTCCAGGTCGTTCACGGTGCACGTGCGGACCCGGAAGTGGCTGAGCCCGGCACCGAAGTCCTGGGCGAAGACCGTCTCCGGGCGGCCAGCGGCCAGGGCGGCCCGACCGCAATCCGGCGTCCGGCAGATGTTGGCGCCCCACTCGTGGCATGGCCTGTTGAGGAAACTCTCGAGCGGCTTGTCGAAGGCGTCCCGGACGGCCTTGCTCACGTAGAGCCACCGCCCGCCGGTGGTCCCCGGGACGGCGTCGATGTCGGCGACCGAGACGGGCTGAGGCGACGCGTCGATGATCCCGCGGTAGAAGCACTCGCGCTCGGCGTGGACCTGCCCGGCGTGCTGGATCGCCCGACGGGTGGCCAGCGCGAGACCGGAGATTCCCGCGGCGCCCAGCACGGCGGTCACGGCGCCCGCGACCAGACCGGCTGCCTGCGACGCCGCGAGCGGGACGGCGACCGCTCCGACCGCGCCTACCGCCGCTATCAGGGCCATCCGCTGGACCCGGCTCATGGCATCGGGCATCGAGGATTCGTCGACCTTCATCAAGAACCTCCAACCACTCGATGTCTAGGCCTCCCTGTATCGGCAGGCCGAGGGCCGAACCTGATCCCCGATGCACCGATCGGGTTCCGTCGATCGTTTCTGATCGTTCTAGATCTTGGTTTCGGGGTTCCGGCGGTGGCGGGCGTGTTGCGTCCGTCGATATGCCTGGTG
>JARRQM010000450.1:0-3307 GCA_037381765.1 Kineosporiaceae bacterium | reverse complement strand
GGCCCGTTGCACCCCCATCACCGCGAGGGTGTCCCCGTCGTCGAGGTCGAGCACCACCCAAGGGCTGTCACCGCCGAAACGCACGGTGACGATCTGCGTCCAGACAAGGTCCCGCGTCACCACGAGGTTGTGCACCGTCACCCCCCGTTCCCCGGGGACCGCCCGCACGGCAGCGAGCCGGAGCAGTCCCCCGGCGACCACCACGACCACGGCGAGGATCCCGCCTCGGTCGATCCAGGTCCATTCCCCGGGTCCGGACCGGTTCAAGGCGAGCGCAGGCACACCGAGGACGAGGACCACCGCGATGGCACTCACCCGGCCGGCGATCCGGCCCCGGCGCGGTCGCAGCGGCGCGTGCAACCGCTCAGCGGCGGACATCGTCGATCACCGCGGACATGGTCGGTTACAACCGGCAGGCGTGCACCGCGGTGACGATGATCGCCCGGGCCCCGAGGTCGTACAACTCATCCATCACCTGGTTGGTCCGGGCTTTCGGGACCATCGCCCGCACCGCCGCCCACCCCTTCTCGTGCAGGGCGGACACCGTCGGTGATTCCAGTCCCGGGGTGATCGCGCAGGCCTGCTCCACGAGTTCGGCCCGGACGTCGTAGTCCATCAGCACGTACCGGCGGGCCACCAGCACCCCGCTGAGCCGACGGAGGAGCACGCCGACAGGGACGGAGTCGACCGCACCGCGCCGCCGCACGAGCACCGCCTCGGATCGCAGGATGGGGTCGCCGAACAGGGCCAACCCGGCGGCCTTGAGGGTGCTGCCGGTCTCGACGACGTCGGCGATCACCTCGGCCACACCGAGCCGGACCGCGGTCTCCACCGCACCGTCCAACCGCACCAGGTCGGCGGTGATCCCGTGCCCGGCGAGGTAGCTGCGGACCAGCCCCGGAAAACTCGTCGCCACCCGACGTCCCTGCAGGTCACCGAGTTCGCCGAGGGTCCCCGGGAGCGCGGCGAAACGGAAGGTCGAACTCCCGAACCCGAGGCTCATCACCTCCTCGGCCTCCGCCTCGGAATCGAGCAGCAGGTCGCGTCCGGTGATCCCGACGTCGAGGGTGCCCGCCCCGACGTAGACGGCGATGTCCCGGGGCCGGAGGAAGAAGAACTCGACGTCATTGTCCACGTCGTGTTATTGGGCACGGCGACGCGCAGCAACGGTCCTCCCGGTGACCTCGTCGTGAATTGCGGTTCGGGGCGTGCCCTCACAAGTGGGCGTACACGTCGTCCAGGTCGAGGCCCCGGGCCAGCATGAGCACCTGGAGGTGGTACAGCACCTGGGAGATCTCCTCCGCAGTGCGGTCCGCCGACTCGTGCTCGGCGGCCATCCACACCTCGGCCGCCTCCTCCACGACCTTCTTGCCGATCGTGTGCACCCCGGCGTCCAGGGCGGCGACCGTCCCGGATCCGGCCGGGCGGCGGGCCGCCTTGTCCCGCAGCTCGGCGACCAGCGCGTCGAAGGTCTTCACGTGGCCAGGCTAGGCGGTCGGCGAGACGGCCCCGGAACCGGACCCGCGCAGCGCCACGACGGTGGCCACGGCCGCGGTCGCGGCCTCGTACCCTTTGTCCTCCTTCGCCCCGGGCAGGCCGGACCGGGCGTACGCCTGCTCCTCGGTGTCACAGGTGAGTACCCCGAATCCGACGGGGATCCCGGTACGGACGGCCACGTCGGTGAGCCCCACGGTCGCGGCCTGGCAGACGTAGTCGAAGTGCGGGGTCCCGCCGCGGATCACCACGCCGAGCGCCACCACCGCGTCGACCTGCCCGGCCAGCCGTGCCGCGGCCACGGGCAGTTCGAAGGAGCCGGGGACGGTGACCTCGACGACCTCCTCGACGGCGCAGTCGGCGAGCCCCCGCCGGGCACCGTCCCGCAGCCCGCCCATCACCTCGGCGTGCCAGGAGGCGGCGACCACGGCGACCCGCAGGCCGCGGCCGTCCGCCACGGTCGTCGGCGCCCCGGCCCCGCTCACCGGATCCCCCGCAGCGACGAGGACGCCCCGGGATCGGCGTCCGCCGGCTCCGGCGGCTCCGGCGGGATCACCGGGGTTCCCGGGGGCACCGGATCGGTGCCGGGTTCCGTCCCGAGGACCGGGTCGAGGTCGAGCAGGTGGCCCATGAGGTCACGTTTGGCCCGCAGGTACCCGCGGTTGGCCGCACCGTGCCCGACGGCGAGCGGAACCCGCTCGACGACCCGGACGCCGTGTTCCTCCAGCCCGTCCACCTTCGCCGGGTTGTTCGTGAGTAGCCGCACCGGCCCGACCCCGAGGTCGGCGAGTACCGCGGCGGCGGCCCCGTACTCCCGGGCGTCGGCGGGCAGGCCCTGTTCGAGGTTCGCGGCAACGGTGTCCAGACCCCGGTCCTGCAGGCCGTAGGCGGTGAGTTTGGCCAGCAGCCCGATCCCGCGGCCTTCATGCCCGCCGAGGTAGATGAGCACGCCGCGTTCGGCGGCGACCCGTTCCAGGGCCGTCTCCAGTTGCGGACCGCAGTCACAGCGCAGTGAGCCGAGGGCGTCCCCGGTGAGGCATTCCGAGTGCACCCGCACGAGGGTCGCCCCGGAACCGCCGTCCTCGGCGCCGGCTACCTGGCCGTTCCCGCTCCCCCGCCCGGCTCCCTCCTCGGCACCGGACCCGATTCCGGAGCCGGAACCGAGGCCGACGAGGGCCAGATGTGCCTGACCGGTCACAAGGTCGCGGTAGCCGAGGACGCGCAGCCTGCCGTGTGCGGTCGGCAGCACGGATTCGGCGACCCGGGCCACCCGGTCCGGTGCCGGACCCGGTGGGGCGGGTTCGGCACCGGCAGTCGTCCCGCGGTGGGCGGCGAGGTCGTCGATGCTGATCATCGGCAGGTCGTTGCTGTCGGCGAGGGCCCGCAGCCCGGGGGCGCGCATGATCTCCCCGGTGTCGGTGACCACCTCGGCGATCACCCCGACCGGGGGGAGCCCGGCGAGCCGGCACAGGTCGACGGCGGCCTCGGTGTGTCCGCGCCGTTCGAGGACCCCGCCGGGCCGGGCGCGCAGCGGGAGCACGTGCCCGGGGCGGACCAGATCCGCGGGGCCGGTGCCGGGGTCGGCGAGCAGCCGTACGGTGCGGGCCCGGTCGGTGGCGCTGATCCCGGTCGTCACCCCGTGCGCGGCGTCGACGGTGACGGTGTAGGCGGTCCTGCGGGGGTCCTGGTTGCGGGTCACCATGGGGGGCAGGTCGAGCCGGTCGGCGATCTCGTCCGGCAGCGGGGCGCAGATCAGCCCGGAGGTGTGCCGGACGGTCCACCCCATCCAGTGCGCGTCGGCGTGTACCGCGGC
>JARRQM010000449.1:2195-3961 GCA_037381765.1 Kineosporiaceae bacterium | reverse complement strand
CACCGCGGACCTCGCCGGGCAGTTCCCCGGGGTGCGTGTGCTGACCACCCCGGAGGCGTCGAAAGCCGGGGCGCTGCGCCTCGGTGATGAGGCGGCCGGGGCGGACTTCCCGCGGATCTACGTCGACGCCGACGTCGAACTCGGGTCCGCCGATGTGCACGCGCTGGTCGCCGCCCTGGAACGGCCCGGGGTGCTCGCCGCCGCCCCGGCCCGGGAGATCCCCCGGGGCGGCGCGCCGTGGACGGTCCGCTGGTACTACGACGTGTGGGAGCGGCTGCCCGCGGTCCGCCGGGGGGTGTTCGGCCGCGGGGTGATCGCCCTGTCCGCCGCCGGGTTCACCCGGGTGTCCGCGCTGCCCGCGGTCCTCGCCGACGACCTGGCGATGTCCTCGACCTTCACCGACACCGAACGCGTGGTCGTGCCAGACGCGACGGTCGTCGTGCACCCCCCGCGCACGTGGGCCGATCTGCTGCGCCGCCGGGTGCGCGCGGTCACCGGGACCGCCCAGGTCTACACCGGGGATGCCGCCCCGACGACCGATTCCCGGACCCGGCGCGGTGATCTCGTCGACCTGCTCCGGCGCGAACCGGGGCTCGCCCCGAAACTCGCCGTGTTCCTCGTCGTGACGGTGATCGCCCGCCGCCGCGCGGCCCGGGTGGTCGCCCGCGGGGACTTCACCACCTGGCTGCGCGACGACAGCAGCCGGTAGCGCGGCCTTCCGGTAGCGCGGCCTTCCTACCGTCCTACGGTGGTGGTGCCGGATCCTGCGGCCGCTGCCGGGCCGGCGATGCGGGCCGTTCTGGTCCCGGGGCCGGGCCCGGTACCCGGGTCGGGGCCGGCGCCGGGACGGGAGCCGCCGGCCGCGGAGGCCGCCGCCGCCACCGAACCGAGCAGCACCGCCTCGACGAGTTCGGTGGCCCAGGTGAGTACCGCACGGTCACGTAGCGGCTTCCCGCCGACCCGGGCGGTCATCGGGCGGGGGACGAGGACGGTCCGGACCGCATCCTTGACCAGGGACCCGGGGTAGAGCCGTTTCAGCCGCAGCTGGGCGGACTCGGGCAAGGTCACCGGGCCGAACCGGATGTGGTTGCCCTGGACGGTGACCTCGGTGAGCCCGGCCCGCCGGGCGAGCACCCGGAACCGGGCGACGTCGAGCAGGTTGGTGACCGGTTCCGGGAGCGGACCGTACCGGTCGAGGAGTTCGGCGCGTACCGCGTCGAGGCCGTCGACGGATCCGACCTCGGCGAGCTTGCGGTAGGCCTCCAGTCGCAGCCGTTCCCCGGGCACGTAGTCGTGCGGCAGGTGGGCGTCGACCGGGAGGTCGACCTTCATCTCCACGGTTTCCGCCTCGCCCTCGCCCTCACCGCGGAACTCGGCGACGGCCTCGCCGACGAGGCGCACGTACAGGTCGAAACCGACCCCGGCGATATGCCCGGACTGTTCCCCGCCGAGCAGGTTTCCGGCGCCGCGGATCTCCAGGTCCTTCATCGCCACGGCCATCCCGGCGCCGAGGTCGGTGTGCGCGGCAATGGTCTGCAACCGGTCATGTGCGGTTTCGGTGAGCGGGCTCTCCGGCGGGTAGAGGAAGTAGGCGTAGGCGCGTTCCCGGCCGCGCCCGACCCGTCCGCGCAGCTGGTGCAGCTGGGACAGGCCGAGCACGTCGGCACGTTCCAGGATGAGGGTGTTCGCATTGGAGATGTCCAGGCCGGTTTCGACGATCGTGGTCGAGACGAGCACGTCGAACTTCTTCGCCCAGAAGTCGAGCA
>JARRQM010000449.1:0-2167 GCA_037381765.1 Kineosporiaceae bacterium | reverse complement strand
TGCGCGGTCTCGATCCGGGCTTCGGGAACGAGTTCACGCAGCCGGGCTGCGGCCCGTTCGATGGACTCGACCCGGTTGTGGATGTAGAAGGCCTGGCCCTCGCGGAGCAGTTCGCGGCGGATCGCCGCGGCGATCTGCTTCTCCTCGTAGGGGCCGACGAAGGTGAGCACGGGGTGGCGTTCTTCCGGCGGTGTCGCCAGGGTGGACATCTCCCGGATCCCGGTGACCGCCATTTCCAGGGTGCGCGGGATCGGTGTGGCGCTCATCGCCAAGACGTCCACATTCGTCCGCAGCGTCTTGAGCTTCTCCTTGTGCTCGACCCCGAACCGTTGTTCCTCGTCGACGACGATGAGTCCGAGATCGTGGAACCGGACCTGCCCGGACAGCAGCCGGTGCGTGCCGATGACGACGTCCACGCTGCCGTCGGACAGTCCGGCCAGGACGTCCGCGGACTCGGAGCCGGAGGTGAACCGGGACAGTGCCCGCACGGTGACCGGGAAGTTCGCATACCGCTCGGTGAACGTCTCCAGATGCTGCTGGACGAGCAGGGTGGTCGGCACGAGCACGGCCACCTGTTTACCGTCCTGGACCGCCTTGAAGGCCGCCCGGACGGCGATCTCGGTCTTCCCGTAGCCGACGTCACCGCAGATCAGCCGGTCCATCGGGACCGGCTGGCACATGTCGGCCTTGACCTCCTCGATACAGGCGAGCTGGTCGGGGGTCTCCACGTAGCCGAAGGCGTCCTCCAGTTCCCGCTGCCACGGGCTGTCCGGGCCGAAGGCGTGCCCGCGGGAGGCCATCCGGGCCGAGTACAACTGGATGAGTTCCCCGGCGATCTGCCGGACGGCCTTGCGGGCCCGCCCCTTGGTCCGGGCCCAGTCCGCCCCGCCCATCTTCGACAGTTGTGGTGCCTCCCCGCCGACGTAGCGGGTGACCTGGTCGAGGGAGTCCGACGGGACGAACAGCCGGTCGCCGGGCTGGCCCCGCTTGCTCGGCGCGTACTCGATGACCAGGTATTCCCGGGTGGCGCCGGCCATGGTGCGCTGCACCATCTCGACGTAGCGACCGACCCCGTGCTGCTCGTGCACGACGACGTCGCCGGGCCGCAGCTGGAGCGGGTCGACGACGTTGCGCCGGCGGCTCGGCATCCGGCGCATGTCCCGGGTGGCCGAACGCTGCCCGGCCAGGTCGGTCTCGGTGAGCAGGGCCAGCCGCAGGTCGTCGGCGACGAAACCGTGTTCCAGCGGGGCCGTGGTCACGTGCACGACCGCGGGTTCGGGGGGTGCGTCGAGGTCGGCGACGAACCGGGCCGGGACGTCGGCGCCGGCGAGTACCTCGACCATCCGCTGGGCGGGGCCGCTGCCCTCGGTCGTGGCGACGACGGTCCAGCCGGAGGCGATCAGGCCGCGCAGGTCGGTGAGGGCCTTCTCGGTCTCCCCCCGGTATCCGGTGGCCTCGCGCAGGCCGAGCCGGACGATCTGACCGCCGTCATCGACCAGATCGGTGTCTCGGTCCAGGGCGGTGACCGACCACCAGGGCAGGCCGCGGATGCCGGCGTGCTCGCGGACCCGGGCGAGCGGCCAGTAGGACCCGGTGTCGAGGAGTTCGGCCCCGGGGACGGTGGCCCCGGTGCCGGTGAGGTCGATCGGCACGGCGCTGCCCGCGGAGGCGTTCTCCCAGGAGGCGGCGAGGAACTCGGCGCTCGTCGCGACGAGGTCATGGGCCCGGGCCCGGGTCTTCTCCGGGTCGACGACGACGACGAGCGCGTTCCCGGGCAGCAGGTCCAGCAGCGACTCCATCCCGTCGACGAGGACGGGGGCCAGCGATTCCATCCCCTCGACGGCGATCCCCGCGGCCACCCGGTCGAGCAGGTCGGTGACCCCGGGCAGTTGCGGGGCGAGGGCGGCGGCCCGTTCCCGGACGGTGTCGGTGAGCAGCACCTCCCGGCACGGCGGGGCCCACAGGCCCCGGTCGGCGACTTCGAGGGAGCGCTGGTCGGCGACCGCGAACCAACGGATCTCCTCGACGGTCTCACCCCAGAACTCCACCCGGAGCGGGTGGTCCTCGGTGGGCGGGAAGACGTCGAGGATGCCGCCGCGGACGGCGAATTCCCCGCGCCGCTCAACCATGTCGACGCGGCTGTAGGCGGCGGCGACGAGGCGTTCGG
>JARRQM010000448.1:2069-4273 GCA_037381765.1 Kineosporiaceae bacterium | reverse complement strand
GGCCCGGCAGCGGCAAGGCCGCCCGCCGCAGCACCGTCCCCGCCGTGTCGCCGGAGCCTGGGCCACGGCCGGGCGCGGCGGTGGGAGGCGGAACCACCGGGATGATCACGGCGACGGTCACGACAGCCACCGCCCGGCCCGGGGCACAACAGCCACCCGGCCGCGGCATCGACGCTGCGGACGGGTGCTGGAAGGGCTTCGACCACGGCCACTCAAACGTGGCAGGTGTGCAACAAATGTGTGTCCGAGGGGGGACTTGAACCCCCATGCCCTTGCGGGCACTAGCACCTCAAGCTAGCGCGTCTGCCATTTCCGCCACCCGGACGAGTGGCCGGGCCGAAGCCGCGGCGGGCACGAGATTAGCACGGGACGGTCGGGGCACTCGTCTGCCCCACGCCCAGCCTCACCACGCCCGCACCACCCAGTCCTGTCCCCGCCATGCCCCGCGCCAGCCGCTGCCTCACCCCCGCACGATCATGATTGTTGGGCGGCCCATTCTGCGACCCGCCGGGCGCTCTCCTCTTCGGAGAGGTCCTCCACCCGTGTCATGATCGACCACCGCACCCCGAACGGGTCGCGGATGCTCGCGAAACGGTCGCCTGAGACAAAAGTCGTCGCCGGCTCCCGCACGGTCGCCCCGGCTGCCTTCGCCCGGGCGAGTGTGGCATCGACGTCCGGGCGGTACAGGCCCATGGAGTAGCAGTCTTCATCGCCTTCGGGGGCGGCCACGAGACCGTACGCCGGTAGTGGTTCGCCGAGCTGGAGCTGACCGTTGCCGAAGTCGAGGACTGCGTGGGCGACCGCCCCGGACATTTCAGTGACGTCGACGACCCGCGCACCGAACACGTCCCGGTAGAAGGTGATGGCCCCGCGGGCGTCCGGGATAACGAGGAACGGAGTAAGGCTGGTGACACTCCGTGGAATCCCGTTGACCGTATGCTCACCGTTGGCGGCTTCGCGGAAAGCCGCGCCGTCGCCAGCTGCCCCGTCACCGGCCAACCCGTCGCCAACTGTCCCGTCGCTCGCGGTGCGCCCCGTACCGTCGTCCCTGACGTCGTCCGTCATGTCGTTGTCCGTCATGTCGGCAACGCTGCGCCCCGAGGCCGGGAACCGGCTTGCAGATTCGCGACAGCTTCTACCCTGGACGTCGTGAGCGCGGACCGCCGCGGGGTGCTGTACCCGGACTGGTTGCCGTCCCTCACCCGACTCCCGGCCCCGGAACGGGTCGCGGCCTTCGTGCGGTGGTTCTGGATCCCCGAATGGCACCTTCCCGCCGGCCGCACCTCCCGGCAGCACCTCATCGCCTTCCCGGCCTGCAATCTCGTCGTCGAACCGGAACGGGTGGGGCTGTCCGGTCCGGCGACCCGCAGATCCCACCGGGATCTCACCGGAACGGGATGGGCGGTCGGTGCCCTGCTGCGTCCGGCCGCGGTCCCGGCCTTCACCGACGACCCGGCCACGCTCCGGGACACCGACCGGACCGTGTCCCTCCCCGGCCTGCATACCCCGGTCGCGGCGGCGATGTCCGGTCCCGGGGACGCCGCGGCCCGGCACCGGCAGGCTGTCGAGGCCTTCGCCGACTGGCTCCTCGCCACCGTCCCCGCCCCGGACCCGCAGGCCCTGCTGGCCAACGCGCTGGCCGACCTCGTCGACACCGACCCGGAGGTGCAGCATGTTGCGGACGTCGCGACCCGCCTGCACGTGTCCCCCCGGACGGTGCAGCGTCTGGCCCACCACTACGTCGGGCTGACCCCGCTGGCCATGATCCGCCGCCGCCGGCTGCAGGAGGCGGCGCAACGGCTCCGTGAGGACCCTCGAACGAGTCTCGCCGCGCTCGCCGTCGAACTCGGCTACGCCGATCAGGCGCACCTCGCCACCGAGTTCCGCACCGTCCTCGGTCTGGCGCCGAGTTCCTACCGCACCGGAAACCAGCCCAACCAGCAGCCCAACCCGCAGCCCGACCCACGGTCTGCCCCGCGGCCCGGCCGCCGCACCGGGAACCAGCCCGGGAACGGGTAGCGTGGCAGCCCGACCGCTTTCCCCTCGGGCAGGACCCGTCCCGGCCGAGGAGGGGAGTTCCGCGGACCAGGGGAGGCCTCATGGCGGCTGCATCCTCCGACCGGCCCGGCCCGGCCCCCCGGGACCAGGACCGGCCGGACCGCGCAGCGCCCGACCCCGGGACGGCACCAACGGCCGAGGTGGCG
>JARRQM010000448.1:0-2058 GCA_037381765.1 Kineosporiaceae bacterium | reverse complement strand
GCGGCGAGCACCGAGGCTGCGTCGCACCCCGGGGCTGCGTCACTCGCCGGGACCGCACCCGGCCCCGGAGCGGCACCGAGCGCCGAGGATGAGGTCGCCGGCCTCTGCCAGGACCTGCTGCGCATCGACACGTCGAACTTCGGCGACGGCAGCGGCCCGGGGGAGCGGGAGGCCGCCGAGTACGTCGCCGCCAGGCTCGCCGAGGTCGGGGTCGAGGCCGAGCTGTTCGAGTCCGCGCCGCGGCGGGCCAACCTGCTCGCCCGGATCCCGGGGCGGGACCGGGACCGGCCCGCCCTCGTCCTGCACGGGCACCTCGACGTCGTCCCCGCCCTCGCCGAGGACTGGACCGTCCCGCCGTTCTCCGGGGACGAACGCGACGGGGTGCTGTGGGGGCGCGGCGCCGTCGACATGAAGGGGATGGACGCGATGATGCTCGCGGTGGTCCGCGAGCTGGCCCGGCAAGGCCGCCGCCCCGCTCGGGACGTCGTCCTGGCCTACTTCGCCGACGAGGAAGCCGGCGGGGACCACGGCGCCCGGTGGATGGTCCGCACCCACCCGGAACTGTTCGCCGGTGCCGACACGGCGGTCAGCGAGGTCGGCGGTTTCTCCACCCGGATCGGGGACCGTCGCACCTACCTCGTGCAGACCGCGGAGAAAGGGCTGGCCTGGCTGCGGCTGGTGGCCCGCGGGCGGGCCGGGCACGGGTCGGCGGTGAACAACGACAACGCGGTGACCCGCCTCGCGGCGGCGATCGCCCGGATCGGCGCGTCTCGCGGCCGCGCTCGGCCCCGTCTCCCGGTTCGTCGGGGCGACCCTGCGGAACAGCGCGAACCCGACCGGGTTGCGGGCCGGGTACAAGCACAACGTCATCCCCGGCGAGGCCTCGGCGCTGCTCGACTGCCGGTTCCTGCCCGGCCGGAAGGACCAGCTGCTGGACACCATCCGGGAACTCGCCGGGCCCGGCGTCGAGATCGTCGTCGACGAGATCGCCGACGCCATCCGGGCGCCGCATACCGGCCCGTTGATGGAGGCGATGTCCGCCGCCCTGCGCGCCGAGGACCCCGGGGCCGCGGTGCTCCCGTACACGCTGTCCGCGGGAACCGACAACAAGCACCTGGCCGAACTCGGGATCGCCGGGTACGGGTTCGCCCCCCTGCGGCTCCCTGACGACCTCGACTTCACCGGCATGTTCCACGGGGTCGACGAACGGGTCCCGGTCGACTCGCTGCGTTTCGGCACCCGCGTGCTCCACCGCTTCCTCGACACCTGCTGAACCGACACCTGGCTGAACCAACCTCTGCTGAACCGGTGTCTGGCTGAACCGGTACCTGCCGACCCCTGCGCCCGCGGGAACGCCCGCCGTCAAAGCGTCGTCAGGGGCCGTCGGACGTGCCGACCCCGGCGCCCACGGGAACGCCTGCGGGGGGCACCAGCCGCCGCCTCGGGTCGCCTCGGCACACGTCGCCGGCGCCGCTGTCTCCCGCCCGAACGGGCACGGATGGCGTTGTGCCCGTCACCCCACGTGTGACCGCCGGTGGCCACGGCGTGGGGCTACCCACCGACCGGCCGGCAACGGGCACTACCCGCCCCACCCCACCGGGGACACCCCGGTGGCGCCTCCGCCCAGGGGCGCGAGCGACTGCCCCGCCGCTGGGTCGCGGTCCTCCCGGGGCCGCCCCGGGGTCCCGGACCCGGTCCGGGACAACGCTTTCCCGGACCGGCCGGCGTCCCGCCGGCACCGGGGACGACGACCGCATCCGGGACCGTCGACCTCCTCGACCGGCCCCCCGACCTCGGCACTCCAGGCCCCGGAACCACCCCGCGGACCGTCACCGACCGGTGCTAACTTCCCGCGCCGTGACGATCTTCTCCTGGCGCAAACTCGCGCTACTCACCCTTGCAGCCTTGATGTTCCTTCCCCTCGCCCCGGCCTCGGCGAGCACGCAGGGGCCGCCACCGGCCCGCGGCGGGGGCATCGTCATCTACGAGGACGGCGAGCACATCTACCGTGCGGGTCCCCTGCCCGATTCCCTCAAGGACCTCCCGGAGTTGTCCGGC
>JARRQM010000447.1:0-4310 GCA_037381765.1 Kineosporiaceae bacterium | reverse complement strand
GGAACGCATGGACGTCCATGCGTTCCGTCGATAACATCCGAAAGACCGTCACCGAATCCCGCCCGGTGCGGGCCGCGGTCGGCGCCACCGACCTCGCCGTGGAGCGGGTCCGTGAGACGCTCCGGGACCCGGCCGCCACCCAGGCCAAGGTCGAGGCCACGGTGTCCCGCGTGCAGAAGGCCGTCGGCGAGACCGTCGCCGGTTTCGACGCCAAGGCCGTGCGCACCCGGGTCGGTGCGGCGCTCGACCCGAAGACCCTGCAGGAGACCGCCCAGCACCTGCCCGGTGCCGCTGCGGCCCGGGCAGCCGACCTCGCGGGGCGGGCCGAGGCCCGGTACGGGAGCCTCGCCGAGCGCGGCAAGGACCTCGTCGAGCGGGTCCGCACCCGGCCGGCCGCCCAGGACCTGCTCACCCAGGGCCGGGAAACCCTCACCCGCACCCGGTCCGCCGCGACGACCGTCCGCAAGGTCGTCGACGAGAAGGCGGAGGTGGCCCGCACCGCGGTCGGTCTCGGCCGGCCGAGCACCCCCGCCGGTGAGGACGCCCCCGTGGTGGCGACCCGACCCGACCCCGCCCCTGCGGCGCCTGCGGCGGTTGCCGGACCCGCTGCGGAGGAGCCCGGCGACACACCGGCCGACACGTCCGCTGCCGGGGGGTCCGCCGAGAAGCCCGTGGCAGGGCCCGCCGTGGAGAAGCCTGCCGGGTCCGCCGCGAAGAAGCCCTCCACCGCGAAGGCCCCCGGCGCGGCCACGGCCGGTGCGGACGCCCCGGCATCCGGTACCCGGCCGCGCAAGACCACGGCCCGCAAGGTCACGGCCAAGACCACGGGAACACGGGCGCGCAAGTCCCCGGCGAAGAAGAGCCCCACGTGGCTCCCGATCCCACGGTGAGCCCCGCCCGCCCCGGCCGTTCCGGCCGTTCCACCTTCCCCGACCTGTCCCACCCCGCCGCCACCTTGCTCCGCTCCGCCGTCCCGCCCGGTCGGCATGGGCACGGTCCGTCCCGTCCGGGTGATGGCCGCGTGCGGGCTCGTCTGCCCGACCTACGATCCGTAAGGTGGCCACATGTTCTCCTACGGCTCCCCGGGGCTCGCCAGCATTGCTCAGAACATCATGTTCCTGCTCGGCCTGCTGGCCCTGAGTCTGCAGGGGTACGCCTTTGCCGATGCGTTGCGGCGACCGGCCGGTGCTTTCGTCGCCGCGGGAAAGCAGACCAAGCAGCGTTGGCTGATTTTCCTCGGGGTGGCCACGGCCATCGGGTTCGTTTCGCTGTTCCTGCCGGGGGTAGGGGTGCTGAACTTCTTCAACCTCATCGCCGTCGTCGCCGCCGCGGTCTACCTCACCGATGTGATGCCGGCCGTACGCGGCTCGCGCGGCGGGAGCGGGTCGAGCGGTCCGTACGGGCCGTGGTGAGTGCGGCGCCCGAGAAACACCGTCAGTGTGTGACGGAGTGGATACTCACAGGCATCACGCACGGTAGGCTCGATCGGGCCAGCTAGCTCGCCATGTCCCCGGGCAGGTCACCAGGCGGACGGATGCAGTGGGAGAGACGATGACGGAGTACCTCGCCGGCGGGCGCCGCCGTGTCGACCGGGTCCTCGCCCCCCGGTTCCTCGAAGCGATCGGCGCCCTCGACCTCGACGAGGTGCGGTCCCGGCGGACCGACGCCGACCAGGAAGAGGCCGACCTCTCCTACGCCCGACGTCTGCTGCAAGGACGTATCGATCTGCTCCGCGCCGAGCAGGCGTCCCGGCACCAGGGTTCGGCACCGCAACGGCCCCGATCCGATGCCGAACTCGCCGATGCCCTCGGCAACATCCTCGGCCAGGAACAGCGCAACGACCGCGGTCTGGGACGGCACCTCGGGAGCGAACCCACCCGGGTCGGCGAGCACCGCCGGGAGGCCGAACGGGCCGTCGCCGACGTGAGCGGCTCCGACGTGCAGGGGCTGGACGACGACGAACTCACCGACGCACTGGAACGTCTCGTCACGATCGAGGCCCGGATCAGCCGGACCCGGCGCGAGGTCCAAGGCGTCGTCGACACGCTCACCGAGGAGATCGCCCGCCGGTACATGGCCGGGGAAGCCGTCGTCGCCCCTCAAAGCGGAGCCACGCAGAGCTGACCTCCGAACCCGAACCCGGAGCCCCGCCCGTCGCCCGGCCCCGGCTGTAGCTCCGGCCCGGACGCGGGCCGCTACCCCGGTCCCGGGTGCGGATCCGGGACCGGGCCGGGACCGCTGCCCCGGCCGCCGGATGGGACAGTGGCGCGGAGCGTCCCGGCAATCCGCGCGAGCCGCGTTCGGAGCCGGCGACGGATCCGGGCTCCCGAGGGTGGAGCCGGCCGGCTGACGGAAGACGGGAGGGCGCCGTGCGGGCCGTACTGCAACGCGTGGCCAGGGCATCGGTGCGGGTCTGCGGGGAGGTCGTCGGCGAGATCGACCGTCCCGGGCTGCTCGCCTTCGTCGGGGTCACCCATGACGACACACCGGCCGGGGCCGAGCGACTCGCCCGGAAGATCGCCGAACTGCGGATCCTGCGGCATCCGGACGGTCCGGCGGCCGGCCGCGACGAGCGGTCCGTCCTCGACAACGCCGCCCCGGTGCTCGTCGTCAGCCAGTTCACCCTGTACGCCGACACCCGCAAGGGCCGCCGCCCCACCTGGAACGCCGCCGCCCCCGGGCCGGTGGCCGAACCCCTGGTCGACGCGGTGGCCGAGGCCCTGCGCCAGCTCGGCGTCGACGTCGCCACCGGGCATTTCGGTGCCGACATGGCCGTCGACCTCGTCAACGACGGGCCGGTAACCCTCATCCTGGAGGTGGGACCGTGACCGTGCGGATCACCGTGGTCCCCGGCGACCTGACCCGGCAGCAGGTCGACGTCGTCGTCAACGCCGCGAACTCCACCCTGCTCGGCGGGGGAGGTGTGGACGGCGCCCTGCACGCGGCGGCCGGCCCCCGGCTGCGGGAGGAATGCCGCCGGCTGCGGAACACCACGTACCGTGACGGGCTTCCGGTCGGGCAGGCCGTCGCCACCGGTGCCGGTGACCTGGGGCAGACCGACCCGGCCCTGCTCGCCTCCTGCTTCCCCGAGAGCCTGCGGGTCTCCGCCGCGGCCGGGGCCCGCTCGGTCGCCTTTCCCGCGATCAGCGCCGGAGCCTACGGCTGGGACGTCACCGAAGTCGCCCGGATCGCGGTGGACGCGGTACGCCGGGCCGAAGCCGACGGGGTCACCGGACCTGTCGAGGAGGTGCGGTTCGTCCCCTTCAGTCCGGCCGCGGAACGGGCCTTCCGGGACGCCACTGCCGACCCGCTGACCGGCTGACCGGTTCGGCACCGCTACGGAGGTGACGCCGGGGCATGCCGCCGCGGGCCGGTCCCGGGTCAGGGGCGGACGGCATCCCAGGCGACACCGACCTCGCCGAGCCGCCACCGGGCCGGACCGTCGAGTACCGGCCAGCCGTCCCGGGCCAGGTCGTCGACGGTCGCCAGCCAGCGCTGCCGTGCCCCGAACACGGCCAGGGGCGCCCGGCGGGTCCACGCCCGGTCGAGGGCCGACAGGAAGTCGTGCACCCGTTGCCCGGGCACGTTCCGGTGGATCAGGGCTTTCGGCAACCGCTCGGCGACCTCCGCGGGATGCCGTAGCCCGGCCAGGCGCACCGAGACGGTGAGCGAAACCGGGCCGTCGGCGGTGACGGCGATCCAGGCGGCCCGGCGTCCGAGTTCGTCGCAGGTTCCGTCGACGAGCAGCCCGTCCGGGGCGAGCCGGCCCGCCGCCCAGGCCCAGGCCGGTGCGACCTCGGCCTCGGGGTACTGCCGCAACACGTTGAACGCCCGGATCAAGGTCGGCCGGCGGTCTCCGTCCAACGGGATCTCGAATCCCCCCACCCGGAAGGACAGCCCCGGAGCGTCCGCCCCCGGGGACATCCGCGCCGCGGCGACCCGGGCCGGGTCGATCTCCACCCCGACGACGGCGACGTCCGGACGGACCCGGCGCAGCCGGGCGTGCAGTTCCACCGTGGTCACCGGATGGGCACCGAACCCGAGGTCGACGACCACGGGGTCGACCGCCCGGCGCAACCGCCAGCCCTGTGACCCGGTCAGCCACCGGTCGGCACGGCGCAGGCGGTTCGGGCCGGTGGTGCCTCGGGTGACCGCACCCACCGGCCGGGTCGGGCGGGGCACCGCGGCAGGCTACCCGGGCCCGATACGGTGCCGGGGCGGGGCGCCGCCGGACCGGGGCGCCGCCGGACCAGGGCGCCGCCGGACCAGGGCGTCGCTGGACCAGGGTGTCGCCGGCCCGGGGACAGGGA
>JARRQM010000446.1:604-2859 GCA_037381765.1 Kineosporiaceae bacterium | reverse complement strand
GCTGCCCGTCTGGCCAGGCGGACGGCCGCGCTGTTCGGCGTTCCCCGGCCGGGCGGTCCTTCCGCCCGGACGTGGCTTTGCGACTTCTCGGGGTTGACCCTGGCCGAGGTGGCCAGGGGCGTGCCGGCTCCTTCCCGGGCCGAAGCCGGTACAGGGAACACCGGCACAAGGAACATCGCGTCCCCCGTACGGGAATCGCCGGGGACCTCGGACGAGGAACTGGTCCCGGCGGCGGCCGGCCGGGTGGGGCAGGAAAGCACGGGTGTCGCGGGGCTGAACGCGATCGCGACGGCAACCTTGAACCGGTTCGGACCGGACACCAAGGCGGCTGCCGTGCTCACCGGCGTCAACCGGCTGCTCCGGGACGCCACCCAGGCCGTGGGGACCGTCGCCGGGTACCTCGCCGACTGCGACGTCGACCCGCAGATGCGTCTGGCCGTGTGGGCCGGGCTGGTCCTGGAGGTGTACCGGGCCCAACCGGGGCTGGTCGTGGCCGGAATCCAGGCCCGGGCCGTGCAACGGTCCCTGACCGCCCGATGGGGCCTCGATCTTGTCGTGCCTGCCGGGCTCGTCGAGGACGGAGGAGTGCGCTGCGGGTTACCCCACGCCGTCGTCGGCACCGTCGGCGCGGACCCGGGTGATTCCGGGGATCCGTTGCGCCCGACCCGTTTGGATCTCGTCGACGCCACCTTGCCGTTGCTGCGGCTTCGCGTCGGCAAACCTCGGGGCGGGCGTTCGGCGACACACGGCGGGATTGCCGGGGACCGACGCGATGACCTCGCTGACGCCTGGTGCCGGCGCCTCCTCAAAGTCGGGCGGCCGGGACGGGGGATCATGTGGGTGGAAGAACAGGACGGCCACCGGCAGGCCCACACCTACCTGCGGGTCGGCGCCGTCGTCGCCCCCTTCGTCGCCGAAACCCTGAACGGGCCCGTCACGGCCCGCACGGCGCGGACCCCGCCGGTTCCCGACCGGCAACTCTTCGAAGGGATCCCTCTGCTCGACCGGCGGGCACATCTGCTCGCCGTGCATGTGGCCACGAACGTTCTGCGGTACCGCGACGAACTCCTGCACGCCTTCCCCACTGCCCGAGAACGTACCGCCGAACAGGTCACCGCCGGGGCCGCGCTCGCCGAGGAGGTCCTCGGAACCGACGACCCGGTGACGTACCTGCTCCGCGGCTACGGTCTCTACCTCGACCTGTGGGACAGGTTCCGGACGGCCGTCCCGTACACCGGGCACCTCGACGAGAAGATCGCCGAGACGATCGCCTTCCAGTCCGAGATCGTCCGGGCGAATCGGCGGGGCGTCGACCCGGCCACGACCTCCTACCTGCTGGAACTGACCAACACGGCGTTGGCGCGGGCGCGCGCCGACGCGTCGGACCAGGGGGAGATCGACCGGGCCCTGGTCCGGTCCTGGCGGGACTGCCTGGCCGCACGCGGCCTGGACGGCAAGAACATCCTCGCCGACCCGGAGTCCGTACCGGACCCGCATGCGTTCCACCTGCATCACTACGCCGACCATGTGGCGGTCCGGGGCCGGACGGCCGACCTGCGGCGCGCCCTGGCCCTGCAGGAACAGGTCTGCCGGGTACGGGACGACGTGATCGCCCGGGAACCCGCCGGCTACCCGGCCAAGGCGGCTGCCGCACGCTCCTCCCACGAGCTGGCCGCTTCCCTCGCCGTTCGCCTCGTCCAGGCTCTTCCTGCCCAGGACTCCGCAGCCACGGCGTCGGCGAAGATCGCGGCCGAGACACACGCCCTGGCCGCGTTGGACAACCCATCTGCCGAAGCGCTGCTACGCGCCGGAGAACCCGGGGCGGCGCTCCTGGGACTGGCCCGAGCCGTACTACCCGCCCTTGCCGACGGCGTTGATGCGCTTCCCCCACGGACCCGCCGGCAGGTTCGTTCCCTGGCCCGCCTCGCCGCCACCGTCGCCGACGGCGCCGAGAGAAAGCGATGGTGGGCGCTCGCGGAAGTCGACCCGAGCGCGGAAGTCAACCCGACCGCGGAAACCGCCCCGACTGCGGAAACCGCCCCGGACGGGGAGCCGGAACCGGACGGGGAGCCATGAGCCCGGACCTGGCGGGCATCCGGCGTTCCGCGCGGGTGGCGTTGGAACAGCTGCGGCTGAGCTTCCTCATCGGCGTGGCCCTGGTACCGACCCTGCTCACCCAGGTGTTCCTCGGAGTCCAGCACTGGATGCCCTGGTGGGGGTGGTCGCTGCTGCTGCTCGCGGTCATCGTCGGTCTG
>JARRQM010000446.1:0-556 GCA_037381765.1 Kineosporiaceae bacterium | reverse complement strand
AGGCGGTCCGGGCGCTCATGTCCGACACCGGAGGTGCTGACCTGCCCGTCCAGGTCCTCGCCCACCTGCCCATCGCCGAGATCAACCCGGTGGACGTCGCCACGGTTCAGGAACGGCTGGCGGGTCTCGCCGGACTGCTCGGACCCGGGCGCCGGGCCGTCGTCGACGTCACCGGGGGGACCGTGCCGATGAGCCTTTCCACGTACCGGGCGGCGGCCGGTGCCGGCCTGCCCGTCACCTACACATCCAGCCTGCCGCCCCGTTCACCGGGCGGCCACTACACATTCCGGGCCCTGGTCGCCGTGCACGACCCACGGGCGGAACTCACCGAAGGAGTGGTATGACCGCGCACTGGGTCATCGTGGAGGCAGGGGCCAAACAGGAGTACATCTACGACAGCAACCGGATGCGCCACGTCGTCGGCGCCTCCCAACTGGTGCTCGATTCCGGGACACGCTGGGTCGAGGACGCGTGCACGGATGCCGACGGCGTCACCCCGGTACAGCTCGTGTCCGGACATGCGGTCCTCCTGGCATCCACGGGGGATGCCGGGCGG
>JARRQM010000445.1:2395-4537 GCA_037381765.1 Kineosporiaceae bacterium | reverse complement strand
CCAGTACGCGGCTGGCCGTGCTGGTGCTCGTGTTGGTGGTGCCGGGGCTCGGCGCCACCTGGGCCTACTCCGCGACGAAGAGCGGCCAGGTGTCGTTCACCCGGGCGGAGGAGTCGGGCCTGCGCGTGTTGCGGCCGACCCTGCTGGCCATGACGGACGCCGTCGCGGGCCGTCAGGTCGACCTCGCTCCGGTCGAGGCCGCCGTGCAGGCGGAACCCGGGCTCGACGTCGCCGATCAGCTGGCTGCCGTGCAGGCCGCGGTGCAGGAACCCGACAGCACGTCGCCGACCGGACGGATCGCCGTCGCCGACGCGTTCGTCGAGCTGGCCACCCAGATCGGCAACGTCTCCAACCTCATCCTCGATCCCGACCTCGACTCGTTCTACGTGATGGACTCACTTGTCGTGCAGATTCCCCGAGGACTCGCCGCCTCGGCGGCGGCATCGGCCCCGCAAGAGACTGCGGGCAGCGACACGCTGGTCGCCGCGCAGGCCGTGCGCGGCGGGACCGTGTCCGGTGCGGGCTCGGCACTACGCGGGAACGTCGAGACCTCCCTCACGAACACCACGGACCCCGGGCTGAAGACGCTCCTCGACCCGATCGAGCCGCTCGCAGCCGCCGCCGAAACGTTCGCCACCGACGTCACGGCGCAGCTCGACCAGGTGAAGGTCCGCGATCCCGGGCCCGTCGCGGACGCCGCTCGGGCAGCCGTCGACCCCGCGGCGGACGGGCTGGCCGCCTTGCTCGCAACGAGGGCGGACGGCATCGCGTCCCAGCGCACCAACGTGCTGCTGGCCACGTCGCTGGGGCTGCTGCTCGCCATCTGGTTGGCCGCCGGGGTCTGGTGGCGCACGTCCTCCGACGTCCGGCTCGCCCTGCGGGCCGTGACCGCGATGGCGGAGGGCAACCGCGCCGAGCTCCCGCTGCCGCAGGGCCGCGACGAGCTGGGCGACCTCGGCCGTGCCGTGGCCACGACCCGGCAACAGCTGGCCGAGCAGGCCGACGACTTGGTGCAGGCCCAACGGCTGCGGGAGGAAGATCTGCAGCACCGACTGAAGGCCCAGTCCGCAGCGGAACGTCAAGTCCGTGAGCGCGCCCAGAAGATCATCGACGAGACGGCCGAATCGGTTTCCGCCGAGCTGCGGCTCGTCGTGGACCAGGCTGCCGCCGTCCGCACCGGCGCCTCAACCATCGACGACCGGGTGGCCGCGACCGACGCCGTGGCGCGGGACGTGGTCACCCGGGCAGGTGAGGCAGAGTCGGTCGTCACATCCCTCGAAGGGTCGCTGCGGGAGGTCGGCAGGATGGCGGACCTCATTTCCGGGGTCGCCGACCAGACCCGGTTACTTGCGTTGAACGCGACGATCGAGGCGGCCCGGGCCGGCAATGCCGGGCGCGGTTTCAGCGTCGTCGCCAACGAGGTCAAGGAACTTGCGGCGACCACGGGCCGCTCGACCGTGGAGATCACCGCAACCGTCGGCCGGCTGCGTGAACAGGCCGAGAAGATGACCCGGTCGATCGCCGCGATGACGCAGGGGATCAGCAGCGTGGATGAGGCGACGACGGTGCTGTCCGACGTCGCCAGCGTGCAGCGGGACGTGGTCACCCAACTGGATGCCAGCATCGGCGAGAGCATCGAGCGGGTCGCGTCCATGTCCAGCATCACCGATCAGCTCGAACGTCGTCGGACCCGGCGGGCCCCGATCAGCGGCTCCGGGACGCTGCGGGCGCAGGGCCGTAGCGTGCCGGTGGCCTTGATAGACATCGGTGAGTCCGGGGTGCGTTGCCGGCTCTCGGCGCCGCTGGACCTGCGTGTGGGCGAGACCGTTTCCCTCGAAACGGTCGTCTCCGGACATGCGATCCACGTCGACGCGCTGGTCATGCACCGGGAGTCCACCTCCCAAGGCAGCGAGGTCGGCATGCAGTTCGTCAACCTCCCCGAGAACGTCAAGGCCGCGATGCAGGAGTACGTGACAAAGATCGGATAACGCACCGGGCGGGCGTGGCCCGGACCGCAGATCAGGACCGGCGGTCCGGCTGCCGGGAAACGGGTGGAGCGGTGCGCCGGCCGCCCGGGGTCGGGCCTGCCGGACCGCCAGGTGGGGGCGCGTCAGGGGACGGTCGTGGTGGGCCGGCAAACCG
>JARRQM010000445.1:0-2303 GCA_037381765.1 Kineosporiaceae bacterium | reverse complement strand
GGATCCCCGGCAGCGTCGCGTCGTGGAGGCGTGGCCCACCCGGCTTCGGCACGGCCGTGGTGATCGTCAGGGCCGTGGCCCACCCCCGTGGTCCCCGGATTCTCCGGCCCCGATCGATCAGCGGGAACCGGGGGTGTCCTGGGCTCAGGCGAGGACGGTGACGGTTGAGGCGCCGTCCTTCGTCCGGCGCACCTCCAGGCGTTCCGGTACGCGGTCCTTGAGGTCGGCGACGTGACTGACGATGCCGACGACGCGTCCGCCGTTGCGCAGGTCGTCGACGACGGCCATCACCTGGTCGAGGGTTTCGGTGTCCAAGGACCCGAATCCCTCGTCGATGAACAGGGTGTCCAGGTCGACGCCTCCGGCTTCGGCCTTCACCACGTCGGCCAGCCCGAGGGCCAGGGACAAGGAGGTATAGAAGGTCTCCCCGCCGGACAGGGACGTGGGGCTGCGTTCCTCCCCGGTGTGCCGGTCGACGACGGTGAGGGTCAGGCCGACGCGCTGCCGTCTGGTCTTGCCCTCATCGATCCGGCGGAGTTCGTAGCGGCCGGACGACACCGCGGCCAGCCTGGTGTTGGCCGCCGCGACGACCTGATCGAACCAGTGCCGCAGGACGTAGGTGGTCAAACTCACCCGGCGGTGCCCGTCCATGCCTTTGGCCAGGTTCGCCAGCCGGATGACGGGCGCGGTCGCGGCGAGCAGATCGTCGTGGTCTGTTGTCGCGGTGCGGACCTCGGCGAAACGTTGGGTGAACCGGGCGGCCCGGGACCTCGCAGCGTCAGCCCGGGTGCGGGCCGCCTTCTCGACGTCCTCGGCGGCGGCCACGGCACCGGCTGCGGCCTCGGCGCGTCGGGTTGCTTCGGGGGCGGTGGCCGGGTCGAGGCCGATGAGTTCGTCGGCAGCCACAGCGGAGCGCAGGACGGCTTCGGTACTGGCCCTCGGTGACCTGGCCGTCCAGGGCAGCCATCTCGTCGACGGGCAGAACCGCTGCGCGGGCCTGATCAACGTCGCTGAAACCACCGGCTCGGGCCTCGTCGCCGACCCGGCGGCGGGCCCGGGCCTCCTCGTCGATCGCGGTGGCCAGGGCGTCCAGCGCCTCGGCCAGTGCGCGGCTGCGGCTCGCCGCGAGACGGAGGGCGGACTGCCGTGCAGCGACGGACTCGAACCCCGCGGCGGCGTCGGCCAGGGCAGCTTCCAGGTCGGCGAGGCGGGTGCGGGCCGCACCGGCCTGTTCGGCGGCGGTGGTGGCGCGTTTGGTGGCGTCCAGCAGCTCGCTGTCGACCCGTTCCTTCTCGGCACGGGCGGTGACCAGTTTGGTTCGCAGGCGGTCGGTTTCGGCGAGGGCTTCCTCCGCCTGGTGGATCTGGTCGGCCACGGCCTCGGCTTCGACGGCCAGGGCGTCGGCGGTGCGGTCCCCCGCCACGGCGATGTCCGCGGCTTCGTCGCGGATCAGGGCGTTCAGTTCCGCTTCGGCGCGTTCGCGTTCGGTTTGGGCGGCGTCACGTTCGCGTCCGGCCTCCTCCAGGTCCGTGTCGGACACGGTGGCCTCCGCCGCGGGTGCCGGGGTGGGATGGGCGGTGGCCCCGCATACGGAGCACGGCTGGCCGTCGACGAGTCGGCCGGCCAGCTCAGCGACCATCCCCTTCAGGCGCACCTGGACGACATGCTGATAGTGGTCCACCTGCTGCTGATGCGCCTGCACCGCGGCGGTGACCTGCGTGCGCTTCTCCGCCAGGGCAGGGCGTGCGGCGCGCAGCCGTTCTGCCGCGGCGCGCTGCTTGACGACCTCATCCGCCCGGGTTCGAGCGCCGTCCAGCTGGGCTGCGGTCTCCCGGGCCGTGGCCAGGCGCCGTTCCAGGTCATCGATGGTCCCGGGCAGGGCCTGGGCGGCCTGTTCCAGGGCCGCGACCTTGCCCGCCTCGACGGCGGCGGCCTGCTCCAGCTCGGCCAGCTCGGCTCGGCGGTCCGGGAGCCCTCGCTCGTCGTCCACGCGCGGCTGCAGAGCCGCTGCCTGTTCGTCGGCCCCGGCAGCCTCCCGTGCCTGCTCCGGCCCGCCCCGGCCCTGCAGCAGATCCTCGTCGGCCTCCTCGACCAGGCTCTGCACGGCGGACCGGGATTCACCGGTAGTGACCTCAGCGGCCGCGAGCAGCTCCGACACGGACCGGACCGGTTCGGCCCGCCGGGCACCGGACAGACGCTGTTCCCGTTCGGTGTGGTCCGGGCGGGTCCCCTCGTGCTCGGCCAGGGCGCGTTCCGCGTCGGCCCGACGGGTGACCAGGTCGGCGTGTTCGCGGGCCCGGTCA
>JARRQM010000444.1:0-3011 GCA_037381765.1 Kineosporiaceae bacterium | reverse complement strand
GGCAGGCCGGGTGCATCCGGGTGGAGAACGTCAACCAGCTGCTCGACGTCGCCCAGCTGGTCCTGCAGCAGCCGCTGCCCGCGGGGGAGAAGGTCGCCGTGGTCGGGAACAGCGATTCCCTCGGCACCCTCCTCGCGGACGCCTGCGACAGCTGGGGTCTCGACGTCGTACACGGCCCGGTCTCCCTGCCGCCGAACGCGGATGCCGGACGGTTCCGGACTGCCCTGCAAGCCGCCTTCGACGACCCCCGGGTCGACTCCGTGGTCACCACCTTCGTGCCCCCGTTGGCCACCGGCGCGCGGGAGGTGGCCGGGACGCTCGCCGAGGTCGCCGCCCGGGCCCGGCAACCCGTCGTCGCCTGCTTCCTCGGGATGGGGGGACTGCCGTCCGAACTCACCGCCGGGGACCGGGTGGTGCCGACCTACCCGACACCGGAGGAGGCGGTCCGGGCCCTGGCCGCGGCGACCCGGTACGGGGCGTGGCGCCGCCGCGACGCCGGGACCCGGGTCGACCCGGACGGATGTGATCCGGACGGCGCCGAGACCGTGGTCGGAGCCGTCCTCGCGGGCAGTCCCGAAGGGCGGGAACTCACCGAGCAGGAGACAGTGCAGCTGCTCGCCTGCTACGGGGTCCGGCTGTGGCCGCAGCGGCCCGCCCTCGACCCGGATACCGCCGCGGAGGCGGCCCGGGACCTCGGCTACCCCGTCGTCCTGAAAACGACGGCACCGCATCTGCGGCACCGGGTGGACCTCGGCGGGGTCCGCCTCGACATCGACACCGAGGCGACCCTGCGCGAGGACGTCCTCCGGATGCGCGAGCAACTCGCCCCGCTCGGCGGGGCCGACCTCGTCGTGCAGAAAATGGCCGGCAGCGGGGTCGCCTGCGTGCTGCACACCGTGGAGGATCCCCTGTTCGGTCCGGTCGTGTCCTTCGGACTCGCCGGGGACGCCACCGATCTGCTCGGGGACGTCGCGCACCGGATCCCCCCGCTCACCGACGTCGACGTCGCCGACCTGGTGCGGTCGGTGCGGGCCGCGCCGAAACTGTTCGGGCACCGCGGTGCCCGCCCGGTCGACGTGCCGGCCCTGGAGGACCTCATCGCCCGGATCTCCCGGCTCGCCGACGACCGGCCGGAGATCGCCGACCTGGTGATCAACCCGGCGGTGGTCACCGAACAGGGAGTGGCGGTGCTCGGCGCGGTGGCCCGGGTGGCCCCGCCGCCCGGGCGCACCGATGCCGGGCGGCGGGAACTCACCTCGACCGGGTGAACGCGCGACCCGTGCAGCGGCGACGGCCAGGGATGAAAGGATGGGGGAGTGCGTGAGCGACAGCAGCAGCCGCCGGTGAAACCCCTCCCGTCAGGGCTGCCCGAGGCCCTCCGGACGGAGATCGAGAGAGCCGGCTACTACCCGGCCCTCGTCGTCGACGTGCTCGACGTCGCCGTCGCCGGTGAGGACGTGCGTAGTTTCCTCGTCTACCCCGAGACGACCATCGACCGGGTGGAGGTCCGCCGGCACGTCACGGTGCTCGCCTTGACCCCGACCCGGCTGGTCGTCGCGCATGCCGACGACCATGACCCGGACGAGTCGAGCCCGCAACCGTACGCTTCGGCCTCGACCGAGGCGGTCCCCCTCGCCCAGATCCGCTCCGTCGTGCTGCAGCACGTGGTCGGCACGCCGGAACGGCACCGGGCCGGCACACCCCCGCGTGAACTCAGCCTCACCATCGCCTGGGGGTCGCTCAGCCGGGTCGACCTGGAGCCCGCGAGCTGTGCCGATCCGGCCTGCGAGGCCGATCACGGCTACACCGGGACGATCGCCGCCGACGACATCACCGTCCGGGTGTCCTCGGTCGCCGAGGGCGCCGAGGCCGTCGCCGGGGCCGTGGCCTTCGCCCGGGCCCTGTCCGCGGCGACCGTCCGGTCGTGACCGTGCTCGGCGGGCTGGGCGATGTCCTGCCGTCCGTGCTCGCTGCCCTCGGGGTGCCGCCGGACCAGGCCGGCGGGGGCGCCGGCCCGGCCCGGAAGGTGCTCGACCTGCCGCCGGCCCGCAACGCCGTCGTCGTGCTCGTCGACGGGCTCGGCGACCGGCTGCTGGAACGTCGCGGCGGACATGCCCCCTTCCTCCGTCACCTGCGCGCCGACAGCCCCGCCTCGGCCACCCTCACCTGCGGGTTCCCCAGTACGACGGCGACGAGCATGGGGATTTTCGGCACCGGGGAACTGCCCGGCACGCACGGCCTGGTCGGCCTGGACGGCAACCGGTGCCCACGGAGTTCGAGCGGGCCGAACGGGCCGGTCTCGACGTGGTCCGGATCGGCCCCGGCTACTTCGACGGGTCCGGGTTGACCGAGGCGGCCCTGCGCGGCGGGCGTTTCGTCGCCGCGGACACCCTGCAGGCCCGGGTGGACGCGACGGTGCAGGCGGTGTCCGGGCACCGGCGGCTGTCCGGACGGGGGTCCGGCTGCCTCGTCTACCTGTACTGGGGTGAGGTCGACAAGTCCGGGCACGTGTTCGGCTGCGGTTCCTGGGAGTGGGGGGAAGAAGTCGCCCAGGCGGATGCCGCGGTGCGGCAGCTCGCCGCCCGGCTCGGACCGGACACCCTCCTGGTGACCATCGCCGATCACGGCATGGTCGACATCGGCCGGGACGACCGGGTCGATGTCGGCACCGAACCGGTTCTCGCCGCCGGGGTCCGGCATGTCGGTGGGGAGGCCCGCGCCCTGCACCTGTACTGCGAACCGGGGGCCGCCGACGATGTGCGCGCCGCCTGGACCGCCCGGCTCGGGTCCGCGGTCGACGTGGCGTCCCGGGACCAGGCGGTGCGGGCCGGGTGGTTCGGGCCGGTTGCACCGCGGAACCTGCGGCGTATCGGCGACCTCGTGGTCGTCACCCGGGACCCGATCGCCATCGTCGACTCGCGGACGGCCCGCCCGGAACTGCTCCGGCTGATCGGGATGCACGGTGCTCAGACCGAGGAGGAGCAGCTCATCCCGATGCTGGTGACCACCGG
>JARRQM010000443.1:0-2762 GCA_037381765.1 Kineosporiaceae bacterium | reverse complement strand
GGCTAGCGGCCGGGCCGGTCCCGGACGGCGGCCCCCGCCGCGGGTCCGCACCGCGGGTCCGCACCGCGGGTCAACGCCGCGGGTCAGGACCGCGGGTCAGGGCCGCGGGCCAACGCGGCGGATCAGTGCGGCAGGTCAGCGCCGCGGGCCAACGCGGCGGGTCAGCGCCACGGGTCAGCGCGGCGGGTCAGCGCGGCGGGTCAGTGCCACGGGTCAGCGCGGCGGGTCAGTGCCACGGGTCAGCGCCGACTGTAGTTCGGGGCCTCGACGGTCATCTGGATGTCGTGCGGGTGGCTTTCCTTCAGTCCCGCCGCGGTGATCTGCACGAAACTCCCCTTGGCCTGCAGTTCGGGGATGGTGCGGGCGCCGACGTAGAACATGGACTGGTGCAGCCCGCCGAGGAGCTGGTGCAGTACCGCGGACAGCAGCCCCCGGTAGGGCACCTGGCCCTCGATCCCTTCGGGGACGATCCGGTCGTCGCTGGTGACGTCGGCCTGGAAGTAGCGGTCCTTGGAGAAGGACTTCTTCCCGCGGGAGCTCATCGCGCCGATCGAGCCCATCCCCCGGTAACTCTTGTACTGCTTGCCGTTGACCAGCAGCGTCTCACCGGGGCTTTCCTCGCAGCCGGCGAGCAGCGATCCGATCATCACCGTGTCGGCGCCGGCGACGAGCGCCTTGGCGATATCCCCGGAGTACTGCAACCCTCCGTCGGCGACGAGCGGGACCCCGGCGGGGCGGGTGGCCCGCGACGCCTCGTGGATCGCGGTGACCTGGGGAACACCGACCCCGGCGACGACCCGGGTCGTGCAGATCGACCCGGGCCCGACCCCGACCTTGACGGCGTCGGCCCCCGCGTCGACGAGCGCCTGCGCGCCGACCCGGGTTGCGACGTTCCCGGCGAGGATCTGCACGTGCTGGGTCGCCGGGTCGGACTTGAGCCGGGCGATCATGTCGAGCATGAGCCGGGCGTGACCGTTCGCGACATCGGGGACGAGGACATCGACCCCGGCCTCGACCAAGGTGGTGGCCCGTTCCCAGGCGTCCCCGTGGTAGCCGATGGCGGCGGCGACGAGCAGCCGCCCGTCGGCGTCCTTGCTCGCGTCGGGGAATTGCTCGGACTTGACGAAATCCTTGACCGTGATCAGCCCGACGAGACGGCCGTTGCCGTCGACGATCGGCAGCCGTTCCTTCTTGTGCCGGCGAAGCAGCAGGGTGGCGTCCTCGCGGCTGATCCCTTCTGGTGCGGTGATCAGCGGTGTCGCCGTCATCACGGCACTGACCAGGGTGGTCGCCCACTGCCCGACCGGGGTGAAGCGCAGGTCGCGGTTGGTGACGATACCGATGAGGGTGCCGGCGGGGTCGACCACGGGAAGCCCGGAGACCCGGTAGCGACCGCAGGTCTCGTCGAGCTGTTCCAGGGTGGCCTCGGGGCCGATGGTCACCGGGTTGGAGATGATCCCGGTCTGGGTCCGCTTGACGAGGTCGACCTGGTAGGCCTGGTCGGCGATGGACAGGTTGCGGTGCAGCACCCCGATACCGCCCTGGCGGGCCATGGCGATGGCCATCCGCGCCTCGGTGACGGTGTCCATCGCGGCGGACACGATCGGGGTGCGCAGCCGGATCCGGCGGGTCAGCCACGAGGTGGTGTCGACCTCGCTCGGCACGACGTCGGTGTCGGACGGCAGGAGCAGCACGTCGTCGTAGGTGAGGCCGAGCCCGGTGAACACGGATTCGGCGGCACGGGCGGCGGCGGGGGCCATCGCCGGCAGGGTGTCCGGAGCGGCGGGAGTGGCGGGGGCGACCGGGCGGTCCTCGGTGATGCTCACCTCGCGGAGTCTACCGAGCGCGCGGTGACGTTCCGGACAGTCACGCCACCTCACCGGGTACGGGGTTGCGCGAGGAACCTCGGGGCGGCACGTGAGACCACGCGGGTCAGCGCACGAGACCCCACCGGAAACCGACGGCGACGGCCTGCGCCCGGTCGGCGGCACCGAGTTTCCGGAACAGCCGGCGGGCATGGGTTTTCACGGTGTCCTCGGACAGGAAGAGTTCCTTGCCGATTTCCGCGTTGCTCCGGCCCCGGCTCATCCCGGTGAGTACCTGCATCTCCCGTTCGGTGAGGGCCGGCGTGGATCCGCCGCCCTCAACGTTGCGGGGGGTGGGCACGGAACGCCGCCAGGTGGCGTCGGACAGCGCGTGCACCACGGTCGCGGCCATCTCCTCGCGTGACCGCCTCGGGGTGGCGGGCAAGAAGTCGCCGGGTCGCCTCGACCCCGCCGATGCCGGGCATCCGGACGTCCATCAGGACGAGGGAGGGCCGTTCGACGGGCCACCGGGTCAGTGCTTCCTCCCCGGAGGTGGCGGTGACGACCCTGGTGACTCCCGGGACACCGGCGAGCACGCGGTGCAGGTTCTCCCGCACCAGGGCCGAGTCGTCGCACACCAGCACCGTTGCCACGGGTATGCCCCTTCCTGCCGTCGCCGGAGCCCGACCGTTTCCGGGCGGACCGTTCCCGGAACGCCCCGGCCAGGACGTCCCGACCTGTGGGGTGTCGACATCCCTCAGGACGAACCTGAGCAGGCAGACAGGGATAGTCCGGATTCCGGGCCCGGGAGGACACCGCTCCAACACGGGACCACCCCCAGTACAGGACCGCCCTTCCAACGCGAGACCACTCCCAGTACAGGACCGCCCCTCCAACGCGGGGCCACCCCTCCAACGAGGGACCACCCCCGGTACAGGACCGCCCTTCCAACGCGAG